>JALREE010000310.1 GCA_023256835.1 Pseudomonadales bacterium
CGAAGCCCGGCACCAGGCGGTGCACCACCGTGCCGTTGTAGGCGCCCTTGTTCAGGTAGGTCAGGAAATTGGCGACGGTGACGGGCGCGGTGTCATCCAGCAGCTCGATGTCGAAGTCGCCCAATGCGGTGCTCACGCGCACGACGGTGCCGGCCATAGCCGACAAAGGGAACAACATCAGGAGGCAAAGCAGAAGGCGGGGCACAACACACTTGAATCGAGACATGTAAGGGTTTCCTTGGATATCTTTTCGAGAGCGCATTCTGCTGTGATCGGCAGGCAAAAAAAACCTTCATCATCTTCCGACGAATAGCGTTCACACACGGTGCTATGCTGCGGACCTGCATTGAGCCCGGTTGCGCCTTCATGACTCTCAGTCCACTCGAACTCCTTCAACTTCTGCTTCTGTTGCAGGCTGTGCTGCTGGCACTGCTGCTCCTGTCACAAAAGTCACTGTGGCCACTGGCTGCATTCATGACAGCCCTGGGCCTGCACATGGGCTGGAATATCGCGGAAACTCGATTTCCCGGCTTTTTTGACATTCGTCCCGGCCTTGCCTTGCTTTACGGCCCTCTGCTGCTGGCCCTGACGCAGCAGTTGGCGTGGCGCGACAGTCCTGTCAACTGGTGGACAGTGCTTTTCCCAGCCTGCATGGCCCCGCTACTTTTCGCGCTGCTGCCCGACATCGGCGCTCTGCTGTGGCCCGGCGTCGCAATCTGGACTGCAGTGCATCTGGCTGTCGCATTCCGCACCATAGGCCGATACGAACACGTGCTGCGAGCGACACACTCCGCTTACGAATACCAGAGTCTGCACTGGTTGCGCGATTGTCTTGCAGGATTGACTGCCGTTGCCCTCAGCGATGCGTTGAGGCTGATACTGCGGCGCCATCTACCGGGTATGGACATATGGCTTGCTGGCACAACGTATGTATTGGCACTGCTCGTTGTTTTGTATCTGGTCTGGTGTGGCTGGCGTCAACAAATGCGTTTCGGTGGTCTGGCCAGGGACGAGCAGTCTTTTGTGGAAAGCCACCCAACGTACCATCAGCCGTCTGCACAGGCGGCAGAGGAGACCTCGCCTGGCGTCGACTGGCAGGCACCCGCGATGGCATTCGAGGCGTATATGGACAGGTCTCACCCCTACCTCGACCCGCAGTTGACCGTGGGCGCCCTGGCACAGCAACTGGGCTGGTCGCCCCGTCAGCTGTCGGCCTTCCTGAATCAGCACTATGGACGCAACTTCAATGATGTCATCAATGCTGCGCGGGTACGCATAGCCTGTCAGATGCTGACGGATCCTGTCCGGCAAAATGACAAATTGATCGCTGTGCAACTGGATGCTGGTTTTGCGTCCCGGTCCGTCTTCAATGCTGCCTTCAGGCGTGAGACCGGCATGTCGCCGGATCAGTGGCGCAAGACTCACGGCACGCGACGTTCCCCCACCTGAGTTTCGTGCCCTGATTCCGGAATCCGGACGCTCGGCCTGCGGCTTCGCTCCACAATGGAGACATCACTCTCTGTTCACGAGGACGCACTCCATGATTCAAACAACCTTCAAATGGCTGTTCGCTGCGATACCGGCGATTATGTTGACGGTAGCCCTGTTGGTCTGGTTCCTACCACCTGCAGTAGGCGTTCGGGCCATTCTGCAGGCGCCAGAGCGTGAGTCACTGGCACTATTCGATGTTGCCGTCCTGAATCCCGGCGAGCCCCCGCAGTATGGCCAGACGGTGCTGATACGAAATGGCATTGTCGTCGCTGTGCAGCCTCGTGAATCTGCCCTTCCAGGCGGGTATCGTCGAATCGACGGCGCTGGCCACTGGGTGATGCCCGGCTTGATCGATCTTCATGCCCATGTCTTCGACGAGAGCGATCTGGCTGTCATGCTGGCTTACGGCGTGACTGCAACCCGCAACATGATGGGCAGCCAGTTTCATCTTCGTGTGCGCAGTGCCATCTCGGAAGGAAAGCTGGCGGGGGCTCGCCTTTTCAGTGCAGGACCGACACTGGATGGCACCGGCGCCCCATTGCATCGTGTCGTAAGCACACCGGAACAGGCGGTTCAGGCTGTGCGGGAAAGCGTTGCCGATGGCTTCGACCTGATTAAGGTGTATGACGAAGTCCGACCGGAGGTCTTCACGGCGATTGTTGGGGAGGCCAATGTCCTGGGGATTCCCGTCGCCGGGCATCTGCCCGCCGATGTCTCGCTCGATTCGATCCTTGCCGCGTATGTCAGCGTGGAACACGCCGAGGAGCTCTGGCAGAACCAATTGCACGAGGCTACCGACGCCGACATCGACCAGGTCGCCGCGCAATTCGTCGCGCACGACACTGCCCTGGTCAGCACTCTCAATATCGTGCAACGACTGGTCGAGGTCTGTGGGGGCGGCGAAGCAGCGCTGACCGATCAAGACAGCCACTACATCAATCCAGTCATTGCCACCATGGGGCGCATGGGCCTTCAGCCGTGGATATCGGGTGCAAGAAATTGCGAGAATTTTGCCAGCACCGTGCGATCCATGGGTCGAATCACTGCGCGATTTCATCGTGCAGGCGTTCGGATCGGGGTGGGCACGGACTATGGCCCGCACTTGACGGCGCCGGGCGGTTCCGTGCATGCCGAGCTGCAGCAACTGATGCGCATCGGCCTCAGCAATGATGAAGTTCTGGTTGCGGCAACTCGCACGTCCGCAGCGATACTCGGACGCTCACAGACCTTGGGGCGTATCGCAGCCGGCTACGCAGCGGACCTTCTCTTGCTGGCCCAGGACCCACGCCAGGATTTGGCGAGCTTGCAACGGATCGACACTGTCATTGCCGATGGACGAGCCTATGGCCCAAAAGAACTGCAACAATTGCTGACGGCAGGAACGGACCATGCGGGTGTATTGCTAACTATTGGCAGAATGCTGGGCCGCTGATCCACATCCTGCCAGGCAAAAAAAACCCCGCCGGAGCGGGGTTCTTGTTGACTGGTTCGCAGGAGCTTGCTTGCAAGCGAACAGTTCGCCTGCAAGCAGGCTCCTACAATTCCGCCGACAGTTCGCCTGCAAGCAGGCTCCCACAAGGGCTTACATCATGCCGCCCATGCCACCCATGCCGCCCATGCCGCCCATGTCGGGCGCGCCACCGGCAGGCTTGTCTTCCACGATGTCGCTGATCATGCACTCGGTGGTGATCATCAGACCGGCGACGGAACCGGCGGCCTGCAGCGCGCTGCGGGTCACCTTGGCCGGGTCGATGATGCCCTGCTCCACCATGTCCACGTACTGACCGGTGGCAGCGTTGT
>JALREE010000019.1 GCA_023256835.1 Pseudomonadales bacterium
CACCAACATGCTGACCCTGCAGCCGGCGCGGGTGCAGGGCCAGCGGGGGCCCTCGCCCTCAACGCTGACCTTCGAGGACGCCGACGCCATCGCGGACGGGGTGCCGAACGTCATCGGCACACTGCCGGAGATCCAAGGCAGCCAGACCGTGCGTCATGGCCGTCAGGACTACCAGACCACCGTGATCGCCAACACCGAGTCCATGCCGGCCATCCGCAGCTGGCCGCTGGCCCAGGGCATCTACTTCACCCGCGAGGACAGCGACACCTTCGCGGCCGTTGCGGTGCTCGGTGCGACGGTGGCGGCCGAGATGTTCCCCGATGGCGGCAATCCGCTGGGCGAATACATCCTGATCCGCAACGTGCCCTTCCAGATCATTGGCGTGCTGACGCGCAAGGGCGCCTCGGGGCAGGGGGGCAATGACCAGGACGATGCCGTCTTCGTGCCGCTGAAGACGGGCGCCCTGCGCCTGTTCGGGCAGCGCTATGCGCGCTCGATCTCGGTGGCGGTGGAGAACATCGACCTGATCAACCAGACGGAGCAGGACCTGATCGAATTCATGGTGGTGCGCCATGGCACCCAGGACTTCCGCGTCTTCAACAGCGCCGAGCTGCTGGAAACGGTGTCGGCTTCCCAGGACACCTTCACCATGCTGCTGGGGTCGGTGGCCGCCATCTCGCTGCTGGTGGGCGGCATCGGCGTGATGAACATCATGCTGGTGTCCGTGACCGAACGCACCCGCGAAATCGGCATCCGCATGGCCACGGGGGCACGTCAGTTCGACATCCTGTCGCAGTTCCTGTCCGAGGCCATCGTGGTGTCGGCGGTGGGTGGCCTGCTGGGCGTGGCCATCGGCATCGGCACGGGGCTGCTGCTGATGCGCTTCGGCATTGCCGTGGAATTCACCACGGCGCCCATGGTCCTGGCCTTCTGCTGTGCCGCGGCGACGGGTCTCATCTTTGGTTTCACCCCGGCGCGCAAGGCGGCACGACTCGACCCCGTCGTGGCGCTCGCCAATGAATAGGACTCTGCCCATCATGCGTTTGACCCCCTCACGACCCTTGCTGCTGGCATTGACCCTGCTGCCGCTGGCGGCCTGCGTGCAGACCCAGGTGCCCACCCTGGAGCAGGCCGATGTGCCGGCCACATTCACGCCGCGCGCGGAGCAGCCCGACATGAGTGCCACGCCCGCCTGGCCGGCAGTGGACTGGTGGACAAGCTTTGGCGATGCCGAATTGACGACCCTGATCGATCAGGTGCAGGCCGGCAATCTGGATCTGGCCAACAACCGGCGCAATCTGCAGTCCGCCCAGGTGGCGCTGGAGGAGGCGGGCTTCAATCTGCTGCCTCGGGCCAGCGTGACCTTGGGCACTGGCGCCTCCTACCGGCAGTCTCGCGTCGCTGGTCAGGACGAGAGCAACAACGAGGGCACGCCGTTCTCCCTGACGGGCTCCGTGTCCTATGCCGATATCCTGGCGCGCCCCGCGGTCTACACCCAGGCGCTGGCCGACTACGACTCGCGTGCCGCCCACTCAGCGGATATCGCCCTGAACACCCTGGGCACCTCAGCCTCGACCTATTTCCAGTTGCTGTTGATCCGCGACAAACTGGTGGCAGCCACGCAGAACGTCGCCAATGCCCAGGCCATCAGCGCCATCGCCGATGCCCGGGTGGCAGCCGGCGTGGCCGTGCCCATCGAGGCCTTGCAGCAGCGCATCGCCCTGCAGCGTGAGCAGGCAGCGCTGCGCGCGCTGGAGCAGAGCGAGCTGGCGGCGCTGTCGTCGCTGGCGCTGCTGACGGGGCGTCCTGTGCAAGGCTTCGAGATCGCCGGCCAGACACTGCAGAACGTGGTGGTGCCAGCGGTGCAGGCAGGCCTGCCTTCGGAGCTGCTGCTGCGGCGTCCCGATCTGGTGCAGGCCGAGGCGCAGCTGCGCAGTGCCGTGGCCGGTGTCGACATCGCGCGCACCGATTACTTCCCCAGCCTGTCGCTGACTGGCAGTGTCAATGCCAGCAGCAGCTCGCTGACGGCGCTGGTCAGCTCGCCCGACCAGTTCATCAATGCCGGCGCCACGGTGCTGCACACCCTGCTGGATACCGGTCAGCGCAATCGTGCACTGCAGACACGGCAACTGGCACTGGAGAATGCCCTGGCGAGCTTTCGCCGGGCCGCCCTGGTGGCCTTCAACGAGGTGGAGGTGCTGCTGAGCGCCGTGCAGCTGCAGGAGGAACAGGTGGCGGTGGCACTGGAGAATCTGGGCGCGGCGGAGGAATCCTTTCGTATCGCCCAGGTCCGTTATGCCGAAGGGGTGACGGAGTTCCAGACGGTGCTGACCACGCAGAACACCCTGTTCTCCAGCCGCAACGCGGTGCTGGACACCAAGCTGCAGCAGCTGAACACGCTGATCAGTCTGTATCAGGCGCTGGGCGGCGGCTGGCAGGCGTCGGATATTCCGCGCTGACAATGCATGAGCTCAGAATGCGAAGGGGGTCAGAGACACACGCATCAGCAAGTGTCTCTGACCCCCTTGGCTTTTCAGGCTACTGTGAGGATCAGGCCGCGACTTCG
>JALREE010000021.1 GCA_023256835.1 Pseudomonadales bacterium
ACGAGACCAACGTCACCTTCAGCGAGCCAGGACAGTATGTGCTGTGGGGTCGTGCGGATGACGGCGGCCTCTTCCATGACCAGTACATCACGGTGAACGTGGAGCCCTGACAGCTCTGCAATGCCCGCACGACAAGAAACCCCGCCCGAGTCGCACTGGCGGGGTTTTTTTATTGCGCTTTCGAACGTGTTGTGTGAAACGCAGGCAAGAAAAAAGGCAGTGCCACCCGTCAGTGGCACTGCCTTTCTTGTTTTGCGTCCGCGACAGGCACTGCGTCAGCAGTGACCAGCAGCGGTATCAGCAGGCTGTGACGTTCTCGGCCTGCGGGCCTTTCTGACCCTGGGTAATGGTGAACTTGACTTGCTGGCCTTCGGCCAGAGTCTTGAAGCCATTGCTCTGAATGGCGCTGTAGTGAACGAATACGTCCGGGCCGTTGGCCTGGGAAATGAAGCCGAAGCCCTTGGATTCGTTGAAGAATTTAACCTGGCCGGTTACTGTAGACATAGTGTCATCCTGTATTGCAGAAAGTGATGGAAAGATCATGAATCTTCAGCACAGACGACACGAGGCCGATCTTGTGCGGAAAATCGGTAGCTGCAGAATTCGATTGCTAGATATGAGATACAGAACGAGGACTTGACGGCAGGACTTCGATTTGCAGTACATAAATATGGCCGATATTCAGGCTGGGGGCAGTATACGGGGCAATCGGGTCAAGTCAACCTTTGTTTTGCTGTGTGTGAGGCCCCAATGCGAAGACCGCTGCGCACCTGTGGCGGCAGCGGCCCTCTCCTGATGCAGCTCCTCAGAGGAGCCTACTGCGGTCTGCGGACGTACTTCACCAGCTGCCTTGGCCCCACTTCCGCCCCATAGATATTGCCCTCGGCGTCGGCCGCGACGCCTTCGGCGGCACTGGTGCCCCCCGGATTCAAGTCGGGATCGGGAATGAACGAGAACACGTGGCCGGTGATGGCGCTGCCCACACGGATCCCACGGCGCCAGCCTGGATTGGAGACGGCGCTGGACTCCGAATCCGCAGCGTAGAGCACGTCGTTCTTGTCGATGAAGATCCCGCTCAAGCGTCCGAACTGCTTCCACTCGGTGATGAAGGTGCCGTCCTGCTCGAAGATCTGGATGCGGACATTGCCGCGATCAGCCACGAACAGGCGACCACGCGAGTCGAAGGCCAGCGCGTGCGGCGTGCGGAACTCACCGGGCGCCGTGCCGATGCTGCCCCAGGATTCCAGGAAATTGCCATTGCGGTCGTACTTGATGATGCGCGCCACGGTATCCCAATTGGCATTGGCGCCCTGGCCGCTGTGCCCCTCGGCGATGTAGATGTCGCCGTTGGGGGCCGTGATCACGTCATTGGGCTCGTTCAGCAGATCGCCGCCCTGGCCATTGCCGGCCACCCCCGGCGTGCCGAAGCGCATCAGCACTTCGCCCGTGGGGCTGAACTTGTAGACCGTGTGACCCTTGCCCGCGGCGTCCGGGTTGGCGGCAAGCTCGTTGGCGTTGGCGGCGCGACCGTCCGCGATCCAGACATTGCCCTGTGGGTCCACATGGATGCCATGGGGGAAGATGAACATGCCTGCACCGAAACTGGTGAGCAGATTGCCGTCCTTGTCGTACTTCATCACCGGGTCGACGTCGGAGCCCGCGCAGCTGTTGGCGCCGCAACGCTCGGCCACCCAGATGGAGGTGCCGTCCGGGTCGATGTCGACCGTACTGGTGGAACCCCAGGAGCGTCCGTCGGGAAGCTCGAAGAAGTCGTTGATGGTGTCGTACGGGTTGGGGTGTTCGTTGGTGGGGTTGATGACGGTCTGGGCCTGCACCGTCGTGCTTATCAGGGCTGTGCCGGCGATTGCCAGCGCCAGGGTGAGTCTGTGCGACATGTCGTGCTCCTTCTTGTTATTGGTATCGGGAACTTCTGTGACCGGGATTATAGGCCGCCTCTTGCGCCGCTGGCGATGTCATCGGGTGCGAGTGGCTGCATCAGGACGCAGTCAGCGGCCTGCTCACAGGCCGTGGTCATGCAGACGGCGATAGAGCGTGCGCAGTGAGATGCCCAGTTCCGCAGCCACGGCGGGCTTGTCGCCGGCATGCCGCAGCAGCAGTCGGCGCAGGTGCTCAGTCTCCAGGCTGTGAAGGTCGGCGGGCTCGCTGCCCGGCATGGCATCGACATCCAGGCAGCTGTGCAGAAGCTCCGCATTGATTTCCTCAGTGCTGGCGAGCAGCACGGCGCGCTCCAGGATATTGCGCAGTTCTCGGATATTGCCGCTGAAGTTCTGCGTCTGCAGCAGTGCCTCGGCTTGTGAACTCAAGCGGTGACGGCCGTTGCCGGTGATCTTCTGCAGCAGCGAGCGGGCGATGAGGGGGATGTCCTCAGCGCGTTCGCGCAGGGCGGGCAGGACGATGGGAAAGACATTGATGCGGTAGAACAGATCCTCGCGGAACAGCCCCTGCTGCACCAGCTCGCGCAGATTCTTGTGGGTGGCGCAGATCAGGCGGAAGTCCGCGCGCTGTGGCTCGATGCTGCCCACTGCACGGAAAGTGCCGGTCTCGATCAGGCGCAGCAGCTTGACCTGCTGCGGCAGGGGAATGTCGCCGATCTCGTCGAGGAACAAGGTGCCTTCGTTGGCGGCTTCGACCAGTCCGGGCTTGCTGTAGCTGGCCCCGGTGAAGGCACCCTTGGCATGGCCGAACAGCTCACTCTCGAACAGGGTCTCGGTCAGCCCGGCGCATTCCACGGTGACGAACGGTTTGTTCTTGCGCGCACTGGCATCGTGTATGGCCTTTGCGGCCAGTTCCTTGCCGGTGCCGGACTCGCCCAGCAGCAGGACGGACGCCGTGCTGGGGGCCACCCGGTTGATCATCTCCACCAGCGTGTTGAAGCGCGCGCTGGTGCCCACCATCAACTCCGTGCTGGTCCGGGCACTGGCATGGTGGACCGGCTTGAGCAATTCGACGAAGTACTGCAGCTCGCCACTGGCATCCAGAATCGGCAGCATCTCCACGTCCACATGCTCCTTGCCCCGGGGCGTGTTGTGGATATGCAGCACTTTCTCCCGGTGGCCTGAGCGGCGGCTTGCGGCCAGCGGGCAGGACTCGCCGGCCTGATCGCAGGGTTTGTCGTAATGGTGGGAGATCCTGTAGCAGTGAGCCGTTCGACTGGTATCGATGGCGCCGAAAGCCTGGGTGTAGAGCGCATTGGCCGCCAGGATTTCGTACTCGCTGCTGACCAGGATGGCCGGATAGTCGTAGCCTTCGAGCATGCCGGCGATGGCGTGCGGGGTCTTGTCCGAGCTGATGATCTGCATGTTTGTCAGGTTTGGCAGGGAGTTTTGCCAATACTGTCCAAAAAGCCTGCCGATTGCCAGAGAAATTCCTGGCAAGTGTCCTCCTGAATGGATAAAAGCTTTTACATTCAGTGGGTTAGCTTGGTTCGCGAAACCAGTGCAAGATTGGCGTGCCATTTGCTGAGTTCTTCCCAGAGCGAATGCATCGCCCGCCGCAAAGGAGACCAAGACATGAGCAGCCCACTGATTCCGTTTGTTCCCGAACTCGACGTCAAGCCCGAGGTTCACCACTTCTTCGACGAGCCGACCAATACCTTCAGCTATGTGGTCAAGGACCCGGCCTCGAACGCCTGCGCAGTCATTGACTCCGTGCTGGACCTGGACTATGCCGCCGGCCGCACCAGCTTTGCAGGGGCGGACCGCATCATCGCCTTCGTCAAGGAAAAGGGCTGGCAGAACGAATGGATCATCGAGACCCACGTGCATGCCGACCACCTCTCTGCCGCGCCCTATATCCAGCAGCATCTGGGCGGCAAGCTTGGCATCGGGGATCGCATCAACATCGTTCAGAACACCTTCGGTAAGGTCTTCAATGCCGGCACCGAGTTTGCGCGTGACGGCTCCCAGTTCGATCGCCTCTTCGCTGACGGTGACAGTTACATGATCGGCACCATGAAGGCATTTGCCTTGCACACGCCTGGGCACACCCCGGCCTGCATGACTCACGTGATCGGTGACGCGGCCTTCGTGGGCGACACCATCTTCATGCCGGAAGGCGGCTCGGCGCGCGCCGATTTCCCGGGCGGCGATGCCCGCACCTTGTATCGCTCCATCCGCCGCGTGCTCGCGCTGCCGGGTCGCACACGCCTGTTCATGTGCCACGATTATCCGGACGGTCGGCCGCTGGGCTGGGAAACAACCGTGGAAGCCGAACGGCAACTCAATATTCACGTGCACGACGGGGTGTCCGAGGACACCTTCGTCGCCATGCGGGAGGCCCGTGACAGGACGCTGGACATGCCCAGGCTGATCCTGCCATCGCTGCAGGTGAACATGCGGGCAGGGCATATGCCGCCGGCCGAAGCCGACGGCAAAGTGTTCCTTAGAGTCCCCGTGAACCTGTTGTAAACTCCGGCTCAAGCAGGCTGTGCAGCCCGTGCCCAGCGCCCCTGAAAACAAGGAAAAGACCATGATCCTGAAGAACATAAGCAGCGACTTCGCCGTGGCCGAACAACTCAGTCCGGCCGATGTGGACACTCTCGCATCCCAGGGCGTCAAGGCCCTGATGTGCAACCGACCTGACGGCGAAGTGGCCGACCAGCCGGCTTACGCGCAGATCGCCGAGGCTGCCGCGCGCGCCGGCCTACAGATCCGCCATGTGCCCGTGGTGTCCGGCGCCATCACCGACCAGGACATCGCGGCCTTCGGTGCCGCCTTTGCCGCACTGCCCCGCCCGCTGGTGGCGTACTGCCGCTCGGGCAGCCGCTCCGCCAGCCTGTGGGCCATGAGTCAGACCAGTGCGGGCGCCGATCCGGCCGATGTGCTGGACGCTGCGCGCGCGGTCGGCCTGGATCTCGCCGACAGCGTCAAGCGTGGCTCTGCTCTCAAGGCAGCGGCGGGCAAGACGCCCCATTACGAGGTGTTGATCATCGGTGCCGGAGCGGCCGGCATCAGCACGGCGGCCAGTCTGCTCAAGCGCCGACCGGGGCTGAACATCGCCCTGGTGGACAAGGCCGAGAAGCACTACTACCAGCCGGGCTGGACCCTCGTGGGAGCCGGCGTGTTCCAGGCCCCGCAGACCGAACGCAACATGGCGTCCCTGATTCCGGCCGGAGTCAGGTGGATCAAGGCCGCCGTCACGGCCTTCGCTCCCGAAAGCAACAGCGTGCAGCTGGATGACGGCAGCACCGTCACCTACGACCGCATGGTCGTGGCCTGTGGCATCAAGCTGAACTGGGCGGGCGTCGAGGGCCTGAGCGACACCCTCGGTCGCAATGGCGTCACCTCCAATTACCGCTACGATCTCGCGCCCTACACCTGGAAACTGGTGCAGGGGCTGGGTTACGGCAAGGCGGTGTTCACTCAGCCGCCCATGCCCATCAAGTGTGCCGGGGCGCCGCAGAAGGCGCTGTATCTGTCCGGGGATCACTGGTATCGCACCGGGGTGCTCAAGGACATCAACATCCAGTTCTACAACGCGGGCGCCGTGCTGTTCGGCGTGAAGGACTACGTGCCGGCGCTCATGAAGTACATCGACAAATACAAGGCCACGCTGAATTTCTCGCACAAGCTGGTGAAGATTGACGGCGACAGCCGCACCGCCTGGTTCGAGAAGACGGACGCCGAGGGCAAGGTGGAAGTGGTCAGCACCGACTTCGACATGATTCATGTGTGCCCGCCCCAGCAGGCGCCGGATGTCGTGCGCAGCAGTGCCCTGGCCGATGCAGCAGGCTGGGTCGATGTGGACCAGGCCACCCTGCGTCACAAGCGCTATGCCAACGTCTGGTCGCTGGGCGATGTCTGCAATGCTCCCAATGCCAAGACTGCCGCGGCCGCTCGCAAGCAGGCCCCGATCGTGGCGCACAATCTGCTGTCAGATATGGGCGTGACCCAGGGCGTGGCGCACTACGACGGCTATGGGTCCTGCCCGTTGACGGTGGAGCGGGGCAAGATCGTGCTGGCCGAGTTCGGTTTCGGCGGCAAGCTCATCCCGAGCTTCCCGCAGTGGCTGCTCAAGGGCACGGAGCCCACGCGTCTCGCCTGGATCCTGAAGAAGGACATGCTGCCGCCGATCTACTGGCACGGCATGCCCCTTGAGCATGCCGTGCCAGTAGATCGGCATGCTCAAGGGGCATGAAT
>JALREE010000169.1 GCA_023256835.1 Pseudomonadales bacterium
CCAGCGTTCAGCAGCAGGCGGCGGGCGACTCCCAGCAGGGCGAAACGCTCCGAACGCGACTTCCTGACGGCCTCCCGGCGGTCTTGCTGCTCGACCTGGGCGGGGGGGCGGTGAACAGATTTCGCAGGGTTCCCAAGGGGGCCAGAAGTCAGGCACTCGGACGCATCAGCGGCCACATGGACGCGCTGAATCAGCCGCATCATCAGTGATGACTGCGGTGTTACCTGCTGGGTATTGTTGTTATTCACTCGCCGGCTTTCTTACCGGCGGGAACGTGAGTAGAATTTAGGTACTTCACGGCCTGCTCTGAACAGGTTTGTGGACATAGAAGCAGGGCCTGCCAGCCACTGTTTCCGGACTAAGCCCACCTGCCAGTGGGCTTTTTTCGTTTTCGAGCGCCCATCATATCCGGCCAGGGCCGGCCAAATCCGGCAGCGGCTCATTTTTCCCTGCCTGTCTTGGCTGTTTTCTGCGGGTTCAGGCGGTCGATGCACATGGACGGTGCCAGGGCGGCAGCTTCCGGGAACAGTTGCCGGAACAGCTCATCAGATGCCCCGGCTGGTATGTGGTTTGGCCTCCCCTCGACTTTTCCGACTATGTGATGCGCGGGCGAATAGCCAATGAACGCTCTCAGGTTCGGGCTAGGGACTCTCGGCTTCTTCATGGGCGGACCTCGACCAGCGCAGACCCCGGCGGCGACTCAGCAGCGGCGCGGCTCATCAGGTCGTCGGCAGACTCGCCAGGGCGGCGCAGCCATCGGCGTGACTCAGCCAGCGGCCAGGACACCAGGGCGACGGCCTGGGGGTCATAGGTGCCATCGCTGGCGACCATGACAGCGCAGCCTGTCGTCGGCGTCTTGGCGGGTTTCAAGCGGGCTTCCAGGCGCTCCAGGCGGGCGCGTGTCTCAGCGGTGCGTCTCATCAGCGATGACTTCCAGGGCGTCTAGGCGTTCTTCAATCGTGCTGGTCTCGATGACCTTGCCCAAGCTCATCAGGATGAAGGCCAGCCGTGATGCATCGGCGGTCGGGATCTGGCCTCGCTCGGCTTTGCGGTACAGCTTCGCCAGCTCGCGGCGAACGTCTCCCAGCGTCACCAGGGTGGCGCGGCTTCGCTGGGGGGTGGGGGTCGTCACAAGTCGGCTCGGCTGTTGGACATTCGGCAGCGGCAGGGCGTCAAACAGCGGCGAAACCCTCGGCGCGTAGCTGGGCGGTCAGCAGCTCCATCGCTCGTTGTCGCATCGGCTCAAGGTCGATTACGACGCGGCCAGATGCGCCAATGCTCTCCCCGATGACGGACGGCATCGCATAGGGCGGCGGCGCGTACCCTGCGGGCCTGCCCAGGCGTTCGGCGGTGGCGCTCAGTGCCTGGGCCTTCACGATGACGCCTCCCAGCTTGTGCAACAGCTCGCGGTACTCATCGCCTACCAGGGCGGCGACCTCGCGCAGACGCAGGGCGGCGGCGTCCATCTCCTCCAGGCGCAAATTCCGCAGGCGCTCGGCCATCGGTGCCATCTTGACGTTCAGGGCTGCAATAGCGGCCTTCAGGGCGCGTGATTCATCGGCGCAGGCGCTAGCCTTCGCTTCACGCTCGGACGCAGCAGCGGCCCGATTTCGGGCCTTCTCGATGCCTTGCTGGTCTCCAGCCTCAAGCGCAGCGGTCAGGGCCTCGACGGCGGACGCCTGCTCGGCAGCAGCAGCGGCTTGCACAGCTTCCAGGGCGGACAGTTGGCCGGTCAGTGCCTGCACCTTGCCGGTGATGGCCTGTATCTCGCGGTGGATGCTGTCTCGCTCGGTCTTGATGGCGGCGATTGCGTCGGCTGCGGTGTTCATGGTGTTCTCCTCGGTCACTTGCTGCGGGCCTGAATCAACGAAATGGCGCGGGTCTTGTCAGCGAAGCGGACGGCAGCGACGCCTTGATAGATGCCCAGTTGGACGCCATGAGACGCCAGATAGGCGGCATCGCCACGGGCGGGGGTGAATCCGGGAATCTCGGACAGGGGGGCGAAACGCGGCGCGAGTTGTTCCAGGCTGCGGGCGGCGTCCTGGGGGCTTTTCTGGGCGGTCGGTTGATAGGTCATTTGCGGGCGTCCTTCAGGATGCGGCGGGCAAGTTGCTTGCCCTTGGGGGTCAGGGAATAGAAGCCTGGGCGGGTAGCCCGGCCCCATCGGTCGGTGGAAAGGACGCGACGGCACAGAAGGTCAGCGCGCAGGCCGCGACCTCTCAGGGCCTGCACGACGGCAGGGCCATTGCTTGCGCCTGTGATGGCGTCCAGCTCTTCACGCATCAGGCCAGGGCGCTGAACCAGGGCGACCAGGGCGGCGTACTGTCTTGGACTCATGGAGCGGGCCTCGTGATGAACATGGCCCGAAGTCTGAACAGCCCGAGTTTTTCCGACAAAAACACGAGTTTTCGGGGTCAGCCTGCCCTTGTTCCCCATGACACCAGACCAGCGACCAGCAGACCATGACGGCTCAGCTTGCCCTTGCTTTCAGCCCATTGACGCGCTCGTTCGGCGTCCCAGCCTCCCCGTATCCTTGCGGCTTCGCTTAGGCCGTTTCTGGATGCATTGTTTATGTCGGCCTCGATGGTTCGCCATTCGTGGCGCAGGGACTCGACCAGGGCGCGTTGCTTCATCGGCAGGGGGGCCGGCGGACGGGCGGGCGGGCTGGCCTTCTTCTTGGGACTGGTGATGTCAGCCAGCCATGCGGCCATCGCTTCTTCACCGAAGTGGCGCTCATGCTCGGCCAGCACCTCGGCCATGAAATCGTCGTTGTAGGTCATGTTTTTGAGCATCAAAAGACGGTTCTGATAAACCAGGTTATCGGAAATAGGGCCTGTTTTTGGGGTGGTGCCGGGTGGCGTAATTCCACGCCTGCGGCGTTCCATCACGCTCGACTTGGGAAGCCAGGGCGGCGCATCGTTCATCGGTCATGGTTCACTCTCTCGGCTGCGGCGGTGGTGGATCTGTTGGCGGCACGATGGCGTCCAGCAGGCGGCGAACATCAGGCCAGCCGCCACGCTCGGCAGCGGTCAGCAACGCGGCGCGCAGGCCGGCGCGGACCACGGACTCCCATTCCAGCGCAGTCATCACGCCCAACAGCTCGGACTGCTCGCGCTCCTCGGCTGCGACCTCTTCGTCGGTCTTGGCGTCAAGACCCACGACGGCCTTCAATCCATGCGACCAGAACAGTTGACGGCGGCCCTTCATGGCTAAGACATAGGCCAGGAACAGGCGACCGGCGCGGCTGTTGCCCTCGGCAGCGTCGGCCAGCAGGCCGAAGGCGTGTAGCCCCTTGGCGCGGCCTGCCTTGCTGCTCGACTTGGCTAGCTCGCGGTCGGCTCCCCAATGCCGGCTGTCATCCTGCTTTGCAAGGTAGTCAGACGCGGAACAGTTGCCCTTCACATCAACGGCATGAGCGCGGAATGCCTCGACCTGGGCGGGGTCGTCCATGTTCAGCAGGCCGGCACGGGCGCAGGCGCTCTCCCATTGCTGGGCGACCTCGGCGCGGATGGCCTCGGCGTCAGCGTCGGCGCGGACGAACCAGAGTTCATGCGTGTGGGGATGCCAGCCGTTTTCCCCATGCGTCACTTCCAGCGACCGAATCAAGCCGCGATAGCCCACGCTCTCGATAAACCGCGACCAAGGGCGACCACGACGCAGGCGCTTCAGGGCGTCATCCTGCTGGGTCAGCAGGGCAGATAGCTTGTGCCAGGAACGATGCGGGAAGGTCAGCGTGACCATGACGGGTTGCAAGCCCTCGCGGTATGCCCAGCGGATGCCGGTGGCGATTTCCTCGCGGCGGCGTTCCTGCACCTTCGCGGCGCAGACTGGGCACGCCCAGACGTTGCCGCAGGTGGCGACACCAGCATAGAACGCGCCTCCATGCTCTGTAGCGCGCTTGATTGCCACGCCAGACCCCAGACTCGCATGATGACAGTCGGCGGTGCGGTGGTAGTCGCTCGGATGCTCCAGGCCGGCAGCGCGGCCAGCGTTCAGCAGCAGGCGGCGGGCGACTCCCAGCAGGGCGAAACGCTCCGAACGCGACTTCCTGACGGCCTCCCGGCGGTCTTGCTGCTCGACCTGGGCGGGGGGGCGGTGAACAGATTTCGCAGGGTTCCCAAGGGGG
>JALREE010000184.1 GCA_023256835.1 Pseudomonadales bacterium
ACCCTTCGGAGGCCCTCCATGATCGTTCGTCCCCTCGCCGCCCTGGCCGTGTTCGTCGCGCTGGGCGCGGCGCCCGTCCCGTCCGCGCTCGCCCAGGACGCGCCCGCGCCCACCCCGCTCGCCCTCGGGGCCACGATCCAGCACGCCGAACGCCGCAAGATCCTGGCGGCGCTGCACAGCTCGAGCTCGCGCGCCGATGCGGCCAAGCGCCTGGGCATCAGCCAGCGCACGCTGCGCCATAAATTGCAAACCTTCCGCTCCGAGGGCCATCGGGTCCCGGATGCCTACGCACGCTGAGGGCCACAGCCATGGCGATCACTCCCACTCCGGACGCGCAGTACCTGCTGTCGCAGATCCAGCGCTACCAGAGCGCCATCCAGCAGACGCGGTTGCAGGGCGGCGCCGCCGTGCCCCCCCCTGCCAGCGGGGTGGAAGGCCGCAATTTTGCCAGCACGATTTCCGATGCCGTGGCGCGCACCCTGCAGGAGGTCAATGCCACCCAGCAGGCTTCCCAGACGATGATGGCCCGCTTCGAATCCGGCGAGAACGTCCCGCTGACGGACGTGGTGCTGGCCATGCAGAAATCCTCGCTGGCCTTTGAAGCCACCCTGCAGGTGCGCAACAAGGTGCTCAAAGCCTACGAAGACATCATGAACATGCCCGTTTGACAAAGGTTGACTGAACCATGGCGATTGCAGAAGAACTCTCCTCCCCCCTGATGTCCGCGAGCGATGCACGCGTGGATACCAGCCGTCGCAACCTGCCTGCCGAGCGTGATGCGGGCGGCGGCGCGCGTGCGGCTGAGGACGCCCGGGCTTATCCCAGCGTGGTTGAAGTGCTCAACCAGCCGCTGGTGCGCAAGTCACTGCCGGCCATCCTGCTGACCAGCCTGCTGTCGATCCTGGTGATCGTGTTCTTCCTCATCAATAGCGGCGACTACCGTGTGCTGCATCCCGGCATGAGCGAAGTGGATCGGGCCGAAGCCATGGAGGTGCTCGCCAGCAGTGCCATCCCGGTGCGTCTGGAGGCCTCCACCGGTGCGCTCACCGTGCCCGTTGAGAATTACCACGATGCCCGCATGGCGCTGGCGGCCGCCGGCCTGCCGCGCGATGTCAGCAGCGGTGCCATGGATTACCTGACCGAGCAGTCCACCATGACCACCAGTCAGTTCATGGAGGAAGCGTTGTACAACGCCGCCATCGAGAACGAGCTGTCCAGAAGCATCGCGCGAATTTCCACGGTGCAGTCGGCACGCGTGCACATTGCCGCGCCGCGCCAGAGCAATTTCATCCGCAACAAGACACCCACCAAGGCGTCGGTCGTGGTGACGCCCTATTCCGGGCGCGCGGTCAGCCAGCCGCAGGTGGAAGCCATCGTCAATCTGGTGGCCTCCAGCGTGCCTTACCTGGCCACCACCGATGTGTCGGTGGTGGACGACCGCGGCAATCTGCTGACCAGCCCCTCTGGAGCGTCCACGCTGCAGCAGGCCTCGGAAGAGCTGACCTACCAGCAGTCGGTCGAGACCATGTACAAGGAGCGCATCGACGCGCTGCTGATGCCCCTGGTGGGCGAAGGCGCCGTCACCACCAAGGTCGATGTCGCCATCGACTTCACGCAGGTCGAATCCACCTTCGAGGAATTCGACCAGAATGGCGCCGGTCCGCGCTCGCGCTCGGAGTCCATCCGCATGGACATGAGCGCGGCCGATACGGCGCAGGGCATTCCCGGCGGCGTCAGCAATATCGTGCCCAATGACACGGTGGTAGCCCCGCAGGCCGTGGCCGCCGACGCCACCATCGATGGTGCCGGTGCGGCCCCCAATGCGGTGCGCAGCAGCGAGACGATCCGCAATTACGAGCTTGACCGCAGTGTGCGCTACACCCGCAACCAGGTGGGCACGCTGAACCGTCTGTCGGTGGCCATTGCGGTGGACGAAGCGGCCCTGACGCTGGCGCTGGACCTGCCCGACGCAGGCGCCGAGGCCGCCGAGGCGGTGGACGTCGATGCCCTGCTGGCGGCGGAAGTGGCCAAGCTGGAGAATCTGGTGCGCGCCGCCATCGGCTTCGATGCCGCCCGCGGCGACGCGCTGACCATCGTCACTTCGCGCTTCCACAGCGAGGAAGTCGTCGGCATCAGCCTGCCCTGGCATGAACAGCCCTCGCTGATTGCCCTGATCAAGTACTCGATGATTGTGCTGTTGCTGGGTCTGTTCATGGTGATCGTGGTACGCCCGGTCATGAAACTCTACATGCCGCAGCCCACGCTGGCCGATGCCCTGTCGCAGGAGGACACCTTGAATTCCAACGACCTCAGCCCGCAGGAACTGGCCATGCTGTCCTCGGGCGATGCCGCCGGCATCGACGAGATCAAGGCCAAGCTGCGCCCGAAGAAGTCGTCCATCTCGGCCGACATGCTCGACACCGCCAACACTTACGACGACAAGGTGGCCCTCATCCGGCTGCTGGTGGCCGAAGACTCTGCACGCGTCGCCAACGTGCTGAAGAAACTGATCAAGCCG
>JALREE010000212.1 GCA_023256835.1 Pseudomonadales bacterium
ACGCCCTTGGCCATCTTCTTCATCTTCTTGCCGCCCAGCATCAGGCCGAGCAGGCCTCCCACCACGGCGCCGCCGCCGAAGCCGCCCATGCCCATGGTGTCGAGCTGCTGCTTGGCATTGCCTCCCGCCTGGCGCAGGGTGTTGCCGGCATTGGGGCCGAGGAATTGTTCCAGCAGATTCTTGGCGTCGAGCATGTGATGTGTCTCCAGAGTGTCGGTGAATCAAGGTGTGGCGTTCGCGGGCAAGCCCGCTCCTACACAGGCTTACTGGTAGCCCTGTGCCTGCAAACGGAATAACCGGGCATATTGCCCATCCCGTTCAAGCAGCTGTGCATGCGAGCCTTCTTCCACGATGGCGCCCTTCTCGAGCACGATGATGTGATCGGCAATCCGCACCGTCGAGAAGCGGTGCGAGATGATGATCGAGATCCGTTTGGCCGTGAGCTCGCGAAAGTGGGCGAAGATGTCTGCCTCTGCCTTCGCGTCGATGGCGGCTGTCGGTTCGTCCAGAATCAGCACATCGGCGTGGCTGCGCATGAAGGCCCGGGCCAGGGCGATCTTCTGCCA
This sequence comes from Pseudomonadales bacterium, assembly GCA_023256835.1. GTDB lineage: Bacteria > Pseudomonadota > Gammaproteobacteria > Pseudomonadales > Pseudohongiellaceae > UBA5078. Next base: position 567 of record JALREE010000212.1, read on the forward strand.
CTGCCCGCCCGAGAGCTCCTTGCCGCCCTTGAACCAGGTGCCCAGCTGCGTGTCGTACTGCTGAGGCATGTGCTGGATGAAGTCGGCGGCCAGACCATCCTGCGCGGCGCTTTCTATCTGGGGACGGCTCTGCATGTTTTCCACGTCACCGATGCCGATGTTGTCGCCCACCGTGAGCTGGTAGCGGGAGAAGTCCTGGAAAATGACACCTATCTTGTAGCGCAGCGCGTCGATGTCCCATTCCTGCAAGTCCAGCCCCTCCAGCAGGATGCGTCCGCTGGTGGGCGTGTAGAGCCGCGTCAGCAGCTTGATCAGGGTGGTCTTGCCGGAGCCGTTCTCGCCCACGATGGCCAGGCTCTCGCCGGCCTTGATGTGCAGGCTGAGCTCGTGCAGCGCGGGGGACTTGCTGCCCGGGTAGTAGAAACTGACGTTCTCGAAGCGAATGCCGTCGGCCGGGTCCGGCCCTTCCTGCTTGTCGCCGCTCTGCTCGGGCACCTTGTGCTCCAGATACTCCACCAGATTGGAGAGATAGAGATTGTCCTCGTACATGCCGTTGACGGCGGTGAGGCTGTTGGTGACGGCATTCTGGCCCTGGCGGAACACGGCGATGTACATGGTCATCTGGCCGATGGTGATGGTGGTGGCGATGGCGGCGAAGACCACCCAGCCATAGGCGAAGTAGAACGCCGCGCTGGCGATCAGCCCTAGCACATAGCCCCAGAAGCCGCGCCGCAGCACCAGGTTGCGGTCTTCCTTGTAGATGTTGGTGAAGATGTCGATGTAGCGCTGCAGGAACAGGCGCCCGATCTTGAGCAGCTTCACTTCCTTCACGCCGTCTTCCCGGGTCAGCACCATTTCCAGGTAGATCTGCATGCGCCGTTCGGCCGAGCGGCTGCGCTGATTGCGGAAGGCCTCTCCGGAAAACTTCGCCTCGGCCATGAAAGCGGGCAGGCCGGCAAAGCCCAGCAGCAGCACGGCCCAGGGCGAGAACTGAAACAGCAGCACGCCGTAGCTGACGAGCGAGATGGACTCGCGCGCCAGATCGAAGGTGCGGATCACCAGGCTCAGCGGGCGACTGGACGCCTCGCGGCGGGCGCGCACCAGCTTGTCGTAGTACTCGGAATCCTCGAAGTGCTGCAGCTCCAGCGTCAGCGACTTCTCCAGGATCATCACGTTGATCTTGTTGCCCAGCAGCACGCGCAGGATGGACTGACAGACGGTGTTCAGACGCTGCACGCCCGTGAAGAACACCACCAGGGCGGCCTCGCACAGCACGTAGAAAATGGTCTGATCACTAGCGGCCTCGCGGGCCTCGGGCAGGGCCTGTATCGCCGCCACCACGGCATCGACGATCAACTGCCCCACATAGGCGATCGCGGCAGGCAGCACGCCGGCCAGCAAGGTGGCGAAGGCCATGGTGAGCGTCAGGGCGGCGCTGGTGCTCCAGACAATCTCCACAGCCACCCGGCTGTACTTGAAGACAGCGAAGAAGCGGGTGATGAAGGAGAGCGGGGCGGTGTCCTGCAAGGGGTGACTCGACGGGGGTGGGGCGTCTGGATTGCGGGAAGCAAAACGGCCCGGAAATTCCTGTCTTCCCGAGCCGTTCGACATGTCAGGCCAATTACTGCGGCTTGACCAGTTTCAGCATGAAACGGTCAGTGTTGCGCTCCAGTTCGGCAGCGAACGGGGCTTGCGTGTGGTTGTCGCTCGGTACGTTCAGCAGATCGCTTTCCTCGGCAATCACGAAGCCGGCTTCCAGTGCTGCGGCACGGGCCAGTTCCACGGGGATGCGATGCAGGGCTGCATTGTCGGCACCTGCGTCGCCTTCGTGGTCGATCAGACCAAGGACAGCGCCCGGCTTGAGGGCGTTCTTGATGTTC
>JALREE010000243.1 GCA_023256835.1 Pseudomonadales bacterium
CGCCGCGTGGAGACACTGCCCAGCAACAGCGCCGCCAGCAGCCCGCCCGCCGCGCCTGCCAGCGGCAGCAGCACCACGGGCAGGTTCAGACTGCCGAGCTCGGTCAGGCGCAGGGCGTGGGCCGCGACATAGCCGCCCAGCCCGAAGTACACCGCATGGCCAAACGAGAGCAGGCCGCCCTGGCCGAGCAGGGTGTTGTAGCTCAGGGCGAACAGCACCGCGATCAGCATCTGGTTGAGAATCCCCACACTCAGCACCGAATCGAACACCAGGGGCAACCCCCCTAGCACCACCGCCGCTGCTGCCCAGACTGTGCGACTGCCCATGTTCAGTCCTCCCGGTTGCCGGCCAGCCCGGCGGGGCGCAGGAGCAGCGTCAGCACCAGCAGCAGGTGGGGCAGCAGCGGCGCCACCTGCGCCAGCGTCAGGCGCCAGAGATCGCGCAACGGGTGCTCCGGCGGGAAGCTCAGGCCCAGCAGAGTCAGCACATCGGCCATGCCCACGGACGAGGCGATGACCCAGGACTGCAGCAGGCCGATCAGCAGGGCGGCCACCAAGGCACCGCCGAGCGAGCCCAGCCCGCCGATCACCACGATCACGAACACCAGACTGCCCAGGCTCGCCGCCATGCCCGGCCAGGTGCCGAGCACCGGTCCCGCGATCACGCCGGCGAGCCCGGCCAGTCCTGTGCCCACCCCGAAGGCCAGCATGAAGAGGCGCGGCACGTTGTGCCCGAGATTCGCCACCGTCTGCGGGTGAGTGATGGCCGCGCGCAGGATCAGGCCGTAGCGCGTGCGGGTCAGCCCGGCATACAGCCCCGCGAAGATGCCCAGGGAGAGCAGCAGCATGAAGGCGCGCCAGGCGGGGAAGTCCTGGCCGAGCAGGGTGAACAGCGGAAAATCCAGCAGCGCGGGCACGCGAAAGTCCTGAGTTGCCCGGCCCCAGACCAGCTGCACCAGTTCCTCGATCAGAAAGGCCAGGCCGAAGGTGAACACCAGCTCAGCCACCGGACCGTGGCGGTGCACATGGCGCAGGCCGTAGCGCTCGACCAGTGCCCCGAGCGCCCCCGTCAGCAGCGGGGCCAGCAGCAGGGCGGGCCAGAAGCCGAGGGCCTGACTCAGGGAGAAGGCGAAGTAGGCCCCCAGCATGTAGAAGCTGGCGTGCGCGAAGTTGAGCACGCCCATCATGCTGAAGATCAGGGTGACGCCGCTGGCCAGCATGAACAGCAACAGGCCGGTCACGAGTCCGTTGAGCGTCGCGAAGAGCAGGGCGTCGGCCATGGTCGCCGGCTCAGGGCGCGGGGCGCTGCATCTGGCAGCTGGACGGCGTCAGCGTGGCTTCCAGCGGCGTGGTGTGGACGGTGCGCAAGCCAAAGCCCGAGCGATCCAGGTCGAACTCGATGCCCTCGTCGGTGTGCACCGAGACATGCAGCGGCGCGAACAGCTGATGGTCCTGCGGGCGCATCCAGATCTGCTCGCCGGTCATCGTGGTCATGCGGCTGTCCTCCAGCGCCAGCGCCACCTGCAGCGGGTCACTGCTGCCGGCGGCCTCCATGGCCTGCACCAGCATCATCAGCGTGTTGACCAGGCGCGGCTGGGTCACGTTCAGGTCCGGGTGGGCCGCCTCGAACGCCCGGGTGAAGTCGCGTCGCTCGTCGCTCGGGAACGGATTGGCGTGGTCGTTGTGGATCATGTGGATGCGGTTCCTGCCCGCCTCGCCGAGCGTGCGGGTGATGCCGTCGTAAGCGGCGTAGAAGGTGTAGACCGGCAGGTCGAGGCCGGCGTCGGCGATGCCGCGCGCCAGGGCCACCATGTCGGCGCCCCAGTTGCCCGTGACCACCGCATTGGCCCCGGAGGCCACGATCTTGCTGATGTAGGGCGTGAAGTCCTTCACCTGGCCGATGGGGTGCAGCTCGTTGCCCACCAGCTGCAGGTCGGCGCGCCGGGCCGGCATCAGACGTGCGGCGGCGGCCCCCACGGCCTGCCCGAAGGAGTAGTCCTGACCGATCACGTAGACGCGGGTGATGGCCGGGTTGGCCGCGATGTGATCGGCCATCACCGCCATCTTCATGTCGGCATGGGCGTCGAAGCGGAAATGCCAGAAGCTGCAGGCGTCCTCGGTCAGCACCGGGTCCACGGCGGCATAGTTGAGAAACAGCACGCGTGACTCGGGGTTGCGCTCATTGTGGCGCTCGATGCCGGAACTGAGCGCGCTGGCCACGGCCGAGCTCTGACCCGAGATCACGAATGGCATGCCCTCGCTGATGGCGCGGCGCAGCTGCAGCTGGGCATCGGCCACGGCGGCCTTGTTGTCCAGCGCCACCACTTCCAGTCGGCGACCGCCCAGCACGCCGCCGCGGCTGTTGTAGTAATGCTCGGCCGCGAAGCTCAGCACGCGGTAGGCGCTGTTGCCCGTGGCGGCGAAGCTGCCTGACTGCGGGTCGATGAAGGCGATGCGGATGGGTTCCTGCGCCACGACCAACGGGCTGAGCAGGGCGCTCAGCCCGAGGCTGGCGGCAAGGGCGATGCGCCGCAGGGCGGCGGGGGGCATGCGTGTCATGAATTGTCTGTCTCTAGGGTGGCGGGACCGCTGTCCCGCTGCAGGGGGTGGCTGAGGGGCTTGGCGCCCGGATAGCACACTTTATCAGCAATGAAAGTTTACGAATGATTAATATTTGATCAATTTGGCGTGCCACAGCCAGGTGTTCTCTCTGCGCCAGCGCGGCCCGCGCAGGCTGGCAGGGGGGGCTTTGGCTGAAAGTTGATCAAATTTTGACCTGCATCAAGCCAGCGCGCGATCGTCCCGCCCAGGGCAGGACGCTCCCCGCGCGACTTGGCATAGTGGATTCAGGCACTCAACACTTACCGAGGAGAGACGTGATGGCATACGCATGGCAAACGACTGACGCAAGCAAGCGCAATACCGGAGGCAGCCGCCTGATGCTGCTCGCCGCTGCGCTGGCCACGCCCATGCTGGCAGTGGCGGCGCCAGTGGATCTGGTGGCCTCCGGGGATTGGATCTTCTACGCCTCGGGCGGCGTCCTGGGCGGCACGCTGACCGTTGGTGACAGCGTCGGGTACGACACGGCCGACGTCGACCGCGATCTGAACCACTACAACGCCTGGTTCGGCACCGGCGCCACCACCGGACAGGGCGTGGACTATGACGAGGCCATCACGGCGCTGGATTTCACGCCGCCGCTGTCCATCACCTGGACGGGATGTTTCCCCGCCACCCGCTATGGCTACAACAACATCTTCGTAGGCCGTCGCAACACCGAGTTCAAGGGCGCGACCGGCAGCAAGCTCTACCCGATCAATCAGGAGTTCGGCTTCACCCAGCGCTGGGACTATTCAGGCTTGAACACCATCGTCACCACGGGCAGTCGCACCGATGTGCAGGCGGTGAGTGCGGCCAGCCTCAACAGCAGCCAGAAGTATTGCGGCGATTACCGCATCGACTGGTCCGATGACGTGGTGGACTTCTACTTCAACGGCACCAAGGTGCGCACCCAGACCTACGCCTATCAGGGCCCGGTCGCCATTCTCGTGCGCTCCTTCGATCTGTCGCACACCATCACCGCCATGCAGGTCACGGCTGCAACGGTGGGCGGGCAGAAGCCGGCGAAGGACCCGGGCATGGCCAATGTGTTCGGCGCCAATGTGGTGGGCGTGATGGTGGAGGAAGGCACGGGCAAGCGCACGCCGCTGGACGGCAGCAACACCGCCATCGCGGGCGACGTGAATTTCGTGACGCGGGACGACGGGCGCCTCGTGGCGCGCGTGGCCGGCAGCGGCGCGGCCCAGGGCGTGGCCTTCCGCTATGACGTGGACTACGACATGGTCAGCGGCAATCTCACTGGCACGGTGACGGACAACACCAGCAATGCCTCGCGCCCCATCGTGTTCCGCGACAAGGGCAACCTGACCTGGGGCGCCGCCATCTCCGCCGGCAGCGGTCGCAGCAGCACCGGCGCCGCCACGAACTACGATCTGGAATTCGACGTGGTGCTGCCGCCCGAGTCCATCAAGGGCGGCACCAAGTTCCCGCCCGGCGGACGCTTCCTGGTGAATCTGTCGCAGACTCAGCCCATCAGTGTGCCGGTGCAGATTCCGCTGCTGAGCTACAACAACACCTTCTCCTCGGCCATCGTCACTGAGGGCGAGATGGTGGTGACCATGGTGCCAAGCGGCGCCGGGTTCCTGCTGTCGGGCAATGTGGAATGGGCGTTCCGCATGGATCCGCCAATCAGCTTCAACACGCAGTACACGCCGCCGATCTCGATTCCGGGCTTCTCCATTTCCCCGGTCACCCTCAGCGCCACCGTGGACCCGAGCGGGCGCTTCTCCGGGGCGCTCACGGGCAGCACGGCGCAGAACAATCTGCGTTTCACCGGCAACTGGTCGGCAGTGAACAGTGATGGCACCACGGCGGGCGGCACGCTGGACATGCCGATTCCGCTGGACCCGAAGACAGGCGATGTGCCGGCCACGGCCACGCTGACCATCCAGGGTGTGGTGCGGCTCTCGGTGAGTGGCATTCCGGCGAACATCCCGGTGACGCCGCCGAAGTCGGTGTCGTTCTCGCAGCAGGTGCAGGTGCCGTTGAACTTCCAGCCACAATGAAGGATAAAGCGGGGGCACAGACACGTCAGTGCAAGGCGTCTCTGCCCTCGTTTTCTGACCGCGTTTGCCCTGCCTCCGGAGAAAGTCAGTCGTGTCCTTGAATATCCTTGTGTTTCTGGGCTCCGCCCGCGCCAGCACTCCTCCCAACCCTGTCCGTCTGGGTTTGCGCGTGGCCCGGGCCTGCCTGGCACATCTGCAGCAGGAAGGCCACAAGGTCACCCTGGTCGACCCGCTGGACGTGCCCCTGGACCCGGTGTTCAAGCCCCATTTCTCCTTCAGGAAAGGGCAGGCGCCGGCGGCGCTGGATGCTCTGGCCCAGCAGATCGCCGCTGCAGATGCGTATGTCATGGTGTCGCCCGAGTACAACCACAGCATGAGCCCGGCCCTGGCCAATCTGCTGAACCATTTCGCCAGTTCACTGTTCGCCTTCAAGCCCAGCGCCATCGTGACCTACTCGGCCGGGCAATGGGGTGGGGCGCGGGCGGCCATGGGCATGCGGGCGTATCTAGGGGAGCTGGGCTGCCTGCCTGTCTCTGCCATGGTTCATCTGGCTAAGGCACAGGAAATCTTCAAGGAGGATGGTCAGTATGCCGACGGCGTCAACGCCGAGGCCTGGCATGGCTTTCTCGGGCGCTGCTTCACCCAGCTTGACTGGTGGGGGCGCGCGGCGCAGGCACAACGCCAGCGGGAGCCGTCGCCCACGCCGGCATTTCGCGCAACACCCGCGCAGCGCAACGCACCTGCGCAGGCAGCGGATGGCTGAGTTTGTCCTGTCCAGGGGGCTTGAGCCCTGTGCTCACTGTGACACTCCTCGCAGAATTGCTTGCCTCTGCCTCGAACTGTCAACTGAAAGCGCTTTCTCGTGTTAGTCTGCCTGCCACCGGAATTCGCCGGGACGCTTTCCTGCAGACACGCTCAGAGAGTCACCGCCATGCCCAAGTTCTCCACTGCGCTACAGCAGCGCCTCGAGGCGCTGTGCCTGCTGTTCTTCGCCAGCCTGTTGCCGACACTCGCCGTTCATGCGGCCAGCGGCACCTCGCTGCCCACCTATGTGCATCCCGTGCTGCAGATTCCGCGCGTGGATGTCGAAGGCTATGGCGCGATCAGCCTCAGCCTGGTACTGGAGGACGAGACGAGCCTGCGCTTCGCCATCGCCTCGGCGGTGCCGGCTGCTGCCGGGCTGGAGCCAGGCGCCACCTTCACGCTCAGTGACGGCCTGCTGCAGATTCCCACCGTGAAGGCCGGCACGCAGTTCTACTCCTTGCGGCTGCAGCGGCTGCCAGGCGACCTGTTCCAATTGCTGGCGGCAGAGGACGTCGTGCTGCCCGGGCAGCTCGACTACGCCGCCCAGTGCGCCGGCTGTCACGGTGCCGACGGGCTGGGCGGTGCCGTCGGCGTCAGTCTGAAGAACTGCGTGAACTGCGGCTCCCTCGCCAGTCTGGAAAGCAAGATCGCCAGCACCATGCCGCTGGGCAATCCGGCGGCCTGCACGGGGACTTGCGCGAGCACGGTCGCCGCCTATGTGCTTGCTGTGTTCAACGGCACCACGAGCACTGGCGGCGGCACGGCCATGGCTGCCATCGAGGAGCTGCCACTGGACGCCACGCTGCGCAACGCCGCCCTGCAGCTGCTCAGCCGGCTGCCCACGGCGCAGGAGCAGGCGCGCGTGGCCGCCGAGGGCGAGGCCGGTCTGCGCGCCGTGCTCGATGGCATGATGACGGAACCCGCGTTCTACCACCGGTTGTCCGAGATCTTCAATGACTGGCTGCTGACCAATCGCTACCTTTCCACCAACGGCGGCGAGGCCGCCATCCAGCTGATGCGCCGCTACCCCAATGCGCGCTGGTACGACCCCGGTGTCGCCAATCGGGGCAGCGACTACGTGACCCTGCGCAATACCACCAACGACAGCGTGGCGCGGGAGCCGCTGGAGCTGATCAATCATGTGGTGCGCAACGACCTGCCCATGACGCAGATCCTCACCGCCGACTATGTGATGCTCAATGGCTACTCCGCCAAGAGCTATGGCGCGGACACCTCGATCTTCAGCAATGAATGGGATGCCACCGAGTTCCGTCCGGTGAAGCTCAACGGCGTGCCCCATGCCGGCATTCTCAGCTCGCTGATGTTTCTCAACCGCTACCCCACCAGTGCCACCAATCGCAATCGCGCGCGCTCGCGGGTAGTGTACGACCTGTTCCTGGACGTGGACATCCTGGCGCTGGATGGCGCACGCCCCGACGGCACCGCCGTGGATATCAGCAGTCCGGCACCGACCATGGAGAATGCCGACTGCGTGAAGTGTCACAGCCTGCTCGATCCAGTGGCGTCCTCGTTCCAGAACTGGAACCTGGCCGGCAACTTCGTGCGCGCCCGCTCGTGGTACGCCGACATGTTCCGGGCCGGCTTCAACGGCACGGCGTTCCCGTCGACTTCCACCCAGGAGCCGCTGCAGTGGCTCACTCAGCGCATCGTGCAGGACGCGCGCTTCGATGCGGCCATTGTGCGCCTGGTCTACACCGGGCTCATGGGGCAGGAGCCGCTCGATGCCCCTGGGCCTGATGCCACAGCCGCCGAGACCGAGGCCTGGCAGGCAGAGTCCGCGCATCTCGACGAGATCCAGGCGCGCTATGTCGCCGCCAATCGCACCCTCAAGACCCTGGTGAAGGAGGTGGTGCTCAGCCCCTACTGGCGCGCCGACACCCTGAACGACGCGGCCCAGGGCGTGGTGCACGCCGCCACGGGCCCGGCCAGGCTGCTGACGCCCGAGATGCTGCATCGCAAGCTCAATGCCCTGTTCGGCTTCGAGTGGCGCGGCTCGCTCAACAGCTATGCCACCAGTCGCAATGTTCTTGCCACCGCACGCCTGTTGGACAGCCGCCAGTACTATCAGCAGATCTATGGTGGCATCGACTCCTTCGTCATCACCGAGCGCCTGGGTGACCCGAATGGACTGATGGTGCTGGTGCAGGAGCGCATGGCCAACGAGATGGCCTGCTATGCCGTGCCCAACGACTTCCTCACGCCGAAAGCTGAGCGGCGGCTGTTCTCCGGCGTGGACATCACGACGCAGCTGAACACCGCGCAGGAGCGCGCGGCGGTGCGCGGCACGATCCAGCATCTGCATGCGTACCTGCTGGGAGAGACCCTGGCGCTGGACAGCCCGGAGATCGACGCCACCTACCAACTGTACGAGGCAGTGCAGGTGGAGGGGCGCAAGCGCGTGGGCGTGTCCGAGCTCACGACGCTGCCTGCGCTGTGTCAGCGCAACAACGACCTGCTGACCGGCGCCTCGCTCAACAGCGGCGGTGTGGACGGCCGCCTGCGCAATGACCCGAACTACACGATCCGGGCGTGGATGGCCGTGGTGGCCTATCTGCTGTCCGACTACCGCTTTCTCTACGCCTAGGAGACTGTCATGGAACGTCGCCACTTTCTGCGTCTGCTGACAGGCATCGGCCTCATCGGCGTGCTGCCCATGTCACTGGTGCGTCCTGCTCTGGGCGCCACGCCGTCGCGCTTTCTCATCACCGTCAGCGCCTCGGGCGGCTGGGACCCGACGGCCCTGGTTGACCCGAAGGGCAATGCCCTGCGCGCCGATGGCCTGGGGCCGGTGAACAATTACCCCGCCTCACAGATCAAGACCATCGGCAAGCTGCGCTATGCCGCCTACCCGGACGGTGTCACGCCGCCCGCCACGGATTCCCCGGGCCATCTGGACACTTTCTTCGCGAAGCACTACTCGCGGCTGCGGGTGGTCAACGGGGTGGACACCCAGACCAACGGCCACGAGACGGGGCAACGCTTTGTCTGGAGCGGCAAACTGGAGGAGGGTTATCCGAGCGTGGCCGCGCTGGCAGCGGCGCCTTATGCGAGCCAGCCCATGGCCTTCATCTCCAATGGCGGCTACGACTTCACGGCCTCGCTGGTGGCCCCCGTGCGCACGGCAGCGGCCACGACCTTCACCGCACTGGCCTATCCCAACAGCCAGTACCCGAACGACCCGGCTCTGCGCAGTGCCGGTTACTTCAGCACGCCCACCTATGCCGCCGTGCAGGCCGCGCGGGAGCAGCGTCTGACGCGGCTGCGCGTGAGCGCGGCGCTGCCCGAGCGTGCCGCACAGATGGCGAAGCTGGCCACTGTGCGCGACAGCGATGTGCCACTCGACAGCCTGCTGACGCAGCTGCCGGCGAGAGTCTCCAGTGGCCTCAAGGGGCAGGCGGAGATCGCCGTGGCTGCCTTCGCCAGCGGGCTGGCGGTGAGCGCCGGGCTCAATCTGGGCGGCTTCGACACCCACGGGGATCACGACGAGGACCAGACGGCGGCGCTGACGGCACTGCTGGAAGGGGTGGATCATCTGTGGACGCAGATCGAACAGCGCGGCCTGCAGGACAAGGTGACGGTGATCATCGGTTCGGACTTCGGCCGCACGCCGTTCTACAACACAGCTGATGGCAAGGACCACTGGAACATCACCAGCGTGCTGGCGATGGGCGCGGGCATCACGGGCAACACCCTGATCGGCGCGACGGACGCGAACTTCGAGGCGCTCAAGCTGAGTGCCTCGACGCTGGAGCCGCACTCGGCCGGGCTGCTGGTCACGCCCAAGCACATTCATCGCGCGTTGCGGGACTTCCTGGGCGTGCCGGCCGAGCTGGACGCCCTGTTCCCGTTGCCGGTGGAGAAGCTGGCGCTGTTCGCCTAGAACGTGCCGCGCAGCTTCAGCGCCACCTGCGGCCCGCGGGCATTGCAGCGATGCTCGATCTCGCGGATCACGCCGTCGCGGATGTGCCCCGCGTAGCGCTTGCGGTTCACGCACTCGTGCACATCCAGCACATTGCCCAGCTCCAGCCGCAGCGCCAGATTCAGCGCGGTAAGCGAATTGCGTTCCAGGAACAGGCTCAGATCTTCGCGCTGGTCCAGTTCCTCCCAGCGGTCGATGTCCGGCAGCGGCCGATTGCCCTGGTCCGCGCCAAGCCAGTCGATGCCGTAGCTCGCGTTCCAGACCGGCAGATCATGGCGCACGGTGACGCGGTAATTGCCGCGGTCATTGGGCACCAGGCGGCGCGTCTCGCCCGTGAACGGGTCGCGGGTCTCCGAGGCCCGTGCCAGGACGCTCACATTCAGCAGCAGGCCTTCGGTCAGACGATAGCTGCCATTGAGCTGCAGTGACAGCACTTCGCCGTCGCCGATGTTGCCATTGGCCGAAGTGAGTGGGCCTCCTGGCACGGTGGTCTCGATGCGCCCGGTGGCATCGGTGACATCCCAGTACTGCCCGCGCGCGCTGAGCACCAGCCGCCCCTGCAGCAGGCGCTGTTCCACGCCCAGGCTGTAGCGCCAGGTCTGATCCTGTTTCAGTTCCGGATTGCCCGCGATGGTGTTGCGGTTCTCGTCGCGCGGATCCGTGGCGGCGGCGAAGTCAGCGAAGCGCAGCTGGCCGATCACCTTTTCCACCCCGAGGCTGAACTGCAGCGCATTGCTGTAGTCGTAGCGCAGGTCGAACTTGGGCTTGGTGAAGCGGAAGTCCCGCGAGCGCGAGACATCGCCGGACTGGCTGATGGTGGACTGCTCCACCGCCAGCGTGCTCTCCATTCGCAGCTTCGGCGTGATCTGCCAGTGATGCACGGCAAAGCCCTCGTAGCGTTCTTCCTCGATCAACGAATTGGCATTGGGCACGGCCACGCGGCGCAGCACGCCGCCCTGCAACTGGGAGAGCTGCAGCACGGTGTCCAGCGAGGTCAGCGCGCGCTGCAGGCCGAATTCCACATCCTGCCCGGCGCGCAAGGGGCGCGAGTAGACGCCGCGCACGATGCGTTCGGCATTGACCGTGGCGGTGTCCAGCGCCAGGTCCTGCAGGTCCCGGCCCGGGCTCACATCCAGGCGGAAGCGCTCGCGCAGGGTGTCTTCCACGCGGCGGTTGTTCACGGTCAGCAGTTCCAGCTGGCTGCCATCGGCGAAGCCGTGGTTGAAGTTCAGCCCCAGCTCCCAGCTGTCGCGCGTGGCGTCGTAGCGCTCACGTTCGCGGGAATCCTGCGCCGGGCGGCTGTTGAAGTCGCGGATGAAGCGCTCGATGAGCCGGGGCGGGTCGCTCTGTTCGGCCTGCACGTTCACCGCCAGCACACTGTCGGGGCTGATTGTCCAGGAGAAGGCGCCATTGAGATTGAGGTTCACCTGATCGGTGATTTCGTCCGTCAGACGCAGATCATTGGGGCCGAAGTTGCCGGTGCCGTGGATACTGTCCTCGCGCGAGCGCAGGGTCAGGTATTCCGAGCGGCGCTCCAGGCCCAGGCGGTATTCCAAGGCATTGGCGCTGCCGATCAGACTGAGGCTGCCGCCGGGTTCCACGTGGGCGTCCTGGTACCTGGTGGCCGAGGTCTCCACGGTGAGCGAGCGCTGGCTGCTGGCGCGGGTGACGATGTTGATGACTTGCCCGGTGCTGCGCACGCCGACGAGATCGCTGGAGGTGCCGCGTATCACTTCAATGCGCTCCACCTGATCGAAGGGGATGCGGCGCAGCTGGGTTTCGGCGTTGTTGTCGCGGCCGCTCAGGCGGCGGCCGTTGATCAGGATGTTCTCGGTGGCGCTGAGGCCGCGCTGGTTCTGGTTGCCGGTGGGCGCCTCCAGCGACACGGTGATGCCGGGGATGCGGTCGATCATGTCGCGCACGGTGACCGGGCTCCACTGGGCGAAGAACTCGGCGGGGTAGCGCAGGGTGGTGTCGTCGGCGGATTCCTCTGCCGCCTGCAGCGACATGGGGGCGGCGAGGCTCAGCAGGAGGGCGGCGATCGCCAGCACCCTGCAAGTCATTGACTCGTGGAAGCTTGCTTGCAAGCGAATCAGTCGGCGTTCGTTTGCAAGCAAGCTCCCACAAGGCTCATCGTGCGAAATCCGTGTATTCATGCGCGTCTCTTGTTGTCGTTGTCATAGTGTCGTGTGTGCGCTGCATCAGGCGTGATCGACGGCCCCCGACCTTACTTGCAGCGCCGGGATTTTCCAAGGAGTATCTGCGCCATGAACGCCCTCGAACACCGCATCCCGCCGCCCATCGTCATGCTGCTCACCGGCCTGGCCATGTGGCAGTTTGCCCGTCTGCTGCCCCGCGTGGAGGTGGACGACACCCTGCGCCTGGTGCTGGCCGGGATGTTCCTCATCGATGGGGTGTTCTGTTGCCTGGCCGGCGTCTACTGCTTCCGCAAGGCGCAGACCACGGTGGACCCGCTGCATCCGCACAAGGCCAGCCGGCTGGTGACGGGCGGCATCTACCAGGTGTCGCGCAATCCGATGTACCTCGGCTTCGCCCTCCTGCTGCTGGCCTGGGCCGTCTATCTGGCCTCGCCCTGGATGCTGCTGGGAGTGCCGGCCTTCATGCTCTATATCCGCCGCTTCCAGATCGCGCCCGAGGAGCGGGCCTTGTCAGCGCTGTTCGGCAGCGAGTTCGCGGACTACTGCGCCCGCGTGCGTCGCTGGCTGTGAGCGCCATACGACGAACGGAATTGCTGTAGAGACGAAGCGAGCCCCTTGCTTGAAAGCTTTTCTGTTCCGCGCGGATAGGGCGGCGTAGCATAGCCCGGCCTGTCTTTCCGACTTTCCGCGAAGGTGCCTCATTTGAATCCAGCTGACTCCGGCGTGACGCTGTCCGACAAGGACAAGCGCACCACGCTCATCGCCCTGCTCATCGTTTTCCTGCTCGCCGCCCTCGACATGACCATCCTGTCCACCGCCATGCCGCGCATCGTCGCCGAGCTGCAGGGTCTGGAACTGTATGCCTGGGTCACCACGGCCTACATGCTGGCGTCCACCGTGCTGGTGCCGATCTACGGCAAGCTGGGAGACCTGTACGGCCGCAAGCCCATCCTGCTGATCGGCATCAGCATCTTCCTGCTGGGCTCCATACTCTGCGGCATCAGCGGCGAATTCGGCGAACTGCCTCTGCTGGGCTCGGGCATGATGCAGCTGATCATCTTCCGCGCCGTGAAGGGCATCGGCGGCGCGGCGCTGTTCACCAGCGCCATCGGCATCATCGCGGACATCTATCCGCCCATGCAGCGCGCCAAGTTCATGGGCCTGTTCGGGGCGATCTTCGGCATCGCCAGCATCGTCGGCCCGGCGCTTGGGGGCTTCCTCACCGACTTCGCCACCGTCACCGTGGCCGGGCACGAGATCGCCGGATGGCGCTGGGTGTTCTACGCCAATGTGCCGCTGGGCATCGTGGCCCTGCTGATGATCGCCTGCAAGACGCCAAGCCTGAACAAGGCCACGGGCGGGCGCATCGACTACCTCGGCGCGGCCCTGCTGCTGGTGGCCTTCATTCCCTTCCTGCTGGCGCTGACCTGGGGCGGCAATCGCTATGACTGGAATTCATCGGTGCTGCTGGGCATGTTCGCCCTCAGCGCGGTGGCGCTGATCGCCTTCGTGCTGGTGGAGAAGCGCACGCCTGATGCCATCATGCCGCTGGACCTGTTCAAGAGCCGCGTGTTCGTGATCACCAATCTGAC
>JALREE010000056.1 GCA_023256835.1 Pseudomonadales bacterium
CGATGCCGATGGCCAGTCTGGCCCCTGCGCCGGCCATGCGGAAGCAGTGGTAGCCATTGCCGCAGCCAACGTCGAGGATCGTGCGGCCACGCAAGGGCGCGATGTGCTCTCGCAGGCGGTCCCACTTCCAGTCCGAGCGCCACTCGGTGTCGATGTGCACGCCAAAGAGTTCGAACGGACCCTTGCGCCAGGGAATCAGGCCCTGCAGCGCCACGCGCAGTTGTGCCTGCTCGTCTTCTGAGCAGTCATCGGCGCTGCCGATTCTCACTGCCTCCCGCAACTCGATGTGGCGTGGTGTCAGATCTGGCAATGTTGCCAGTGCTGCCTGCCAGCGGGGGAAGTCGCCATTGTTGCGGCTGCCGAACCATTCGGGAGTGCCGAAGCGGGCCAGTGCACGCAGAGGGCCGTTACCCAGCAGACCGGGAAGATGCTGGTAGCTCATGAGTTCGCGCCGCGAAAGGCGATCATGGAGGTGAAATTGAAGCACTGGAACCAGGTGTCGCAGGAGTCGAATCCTGCTGCCTGCAGCCGTGCCTTGTGCTCCGCAATGGTTTCCGGAATCAGCACATTCTCCAGAGCCGAACGTTTCTGGCTGATCTCCAGTTGCGAATAGCCTTGCACCTGCTTGAACTGGTGGTACATCTCGATCATCAATTCATTCAGCGCGGTATCCGGGAAACGGATCTTCTCGGAAAGAATGAGGATGCCGCCCGTCCGCATGCCCGCGTGGATGCGCTGCAGGAGTGTGCTGCGAAGCGCCAGGGGAATGAACTGCAAGGTGAAATTGAGCACCACCACTGAGGCATCGTAAATGTCGATCTCGTTGATGTCGGCACAGACAGTCTGTATGCGCTCGCGGTCCTGGTGAGTCGCGAGCGCGGCATCCAGGCGGGAAATCATCGCTGGAGAATTGTCGACGGCGACGAGAGTGTAATCCTTGTGTGACACATGATGCGCCATGGCGAGACTTGCACCTCCCAGGGAACATCCGAGGTCATAGACCTTGGAGCCCGGCGTGCAGTAGCGATCGGCCAGCGTGCCGATCATGGAGATGATCGTGGCGTATCCTGGCACGGAACGATTGATCATGTCCGTGAAGACATCTGCCACCTTGTCATCGAAGACGAAGTCCTGGGGTGGCTGCGCGTGGGCGTAGATTCTGTCCTGGCGGGATGAATTCATTGTTCGACCAGTGCGGCAGAGGCCTTGTATCGTCCGGGAAATGATTTGCGTATTATGCGCCAATTCATTCTTCATTAGAAATCAGATGATTGTGGGCGATTCGAGTCTTGCTGACGGCATTGCGAAGCGCAGTCTCACTCCGCCGGTCGACTACACGGTAGTGCGCGGCAGGCGCAAGACCATGGCAGTGCTCGTGCGACATCAGGCGGTGGAAGTACGTGCTCCGTTGTTTGTCACGCAGGCGCAGATACACGACTTCGTGACCTCCCATATGCCCTGGATTCTGCGCAAACTGGCGCACAAGGCTGAGCAGGACGCGCAGCGCCCTGACTTGCGTGACGGTGGTTCGCTCTACTACAAGGCGCGCAAGCTGCGCGTGCACTTCGTGAGCGCCGCGGCGGAGCGTGTCGAGGTCATGGCCGACGAGATCCGGATTCATGGCCGGGCATTGAGCCCCGAGCGTGCCGGCAGAGTCCTCCAGCGCTGGCTGCTGGCGCAAGCGCGCGAGCAGTTGCCGTCCCGCACCCGCGCACTTGCGGAGTATCTGCAGCTCGGCGGCAGGCTGAAGGAAGTGGTGTTTCGCAAGACGCGCAGCAAGTGGGGGCACTGCACCTCGGGCGGGCGCATACAGTACAACTGGTTGATCATGCTGGCGCCCGATGCGGTCATTGATTACATGATCTGCCATGAGGTCTGCCACTTGCGCCACATGAATCACTCGCCGCAGTACTGGGCGCTGGTCGAATCCGTCTGCCCGGATCATCGACGCTATGTGCGCTGGTTGCGCACGCATGAACACCGACTCTGGCTGTGAAGGAGCCAGCTCACACATTCAAACGACAGGAGCACTTGCATGTTGCCAGCCAGAAGAATCGCCCGCCTTGTGGTGGGGGTCGCGATCGCCCTTGCCGCCCCCATGCTGCAGGCCCAGGACTTCCCGCGAGCCACGCCTGAGCAGGTCGGCATGTCCAGTGCCGGACTCGCAACCGTGACGCAGCGCCTGCAGGCCCACATCGACCAGGGGCATATCGCCGGTGTGGTGGCTGCCGTGCTGCGCGATGGTCAGCTCGTCTATCTCGAGTCGCTCGGTCAGCGCGATCTGGAGAGCGGCAGCGCCATGCCGGAAGATGCCCTGTTTCGCATCTATTCCATGACCCGTCCGGTGACCAGTCTCGCGGCGATGATTCTCTATGAGGAAGGCCGTATCGCGCTGGACGACCCGATCTCGAAATACCTGCCGGAATTCGCCGAGCAACGCGTGTTTCTCGATCCCGACGCGCCGGACATGGCTCAGACTCGGGCACGCCAGGGGGATATCACGGTGGCGGACCTGATGCGCCACACCTCAGGACTTGGCAGTCGCAGCTCCGCCATCTATGTCGCCGAACAGGTGCGACTGCGCTCCCTGACGGCTGAACAGGTGTCCAGGAATGCGGCGCGCGTGCCCTTGTTCGAAGACCCGGGCACGGCATTTCGCTACGGCCTTTCCGCCACTGTTCTGGGACGACTGGTCGAGGTCGTGGCTGGCATGCCTTACGATGAGTTCCTGCAGCAGCGGGTGTTCGATCCGCTGGGAATGAAGGATACGGTGTTCTGGGTCGATCCTTCGCGCGTCGACCGCCTGGCGACGGTCTATCGCCCGGCAGCCGATGGGACCCTGCGCCCGCATGAAATGGAAGAGATTCCCTTCACTGAAAAAGTGCCTCTGGTGGAAGGGGGCGTGGGTCTGGTGTCCTCCACGCTCGACTTTGCCCGCTTCTCGCAGCTGTTCCTCAATGGCGGGGAGCTGTTCGGCGAACGCATCCTGCAGCCGGAAACAGTGCAGTTGATGATGGAGAATGCCGTGGCAGACGAACTGCTGCCGCTGGAAGACAGTGGTTACATGGCAGCCTCGGGCTGGACGCTCGGCGGCTTCGCCTATGCGCTGGACCCCGCCCGATATGATCACACGGTCAGTCTGGGGGAAGTCTGGTGGGATGGCTCTGCCGGCACACGCTTCTGGATCGATCCGGTGCAGGGCATCGTCACCGTCATCATGGCGCAGATTTCCCCGGCCAGCGGTCGCGGTTTCCGGGAAGAGTTCAAGAATGGCGTCTACGAGGCGATTGTCGAGCGGCGCTGACACGCTGCCCGACACAGCGCGCGGTCAACGTTCGCGCACGAACACCAGATCGTTGACTACATGCCCCAGCCGCTGGCCGCGTTTCTCGAACTTGGTCAGCGGACGCTCGGTTGCCGTCGAAAACAGGCCTGCGCCTGCGGCATTGCGGTAGTCGGGCAGGGCACTCATCACTTCCATCATGTGCTGCGCATAGGGCTCCCAGTCCGTGGCCACGTGCACCTTGCCGCCGATGGCCAGCTTGCGGCGAATCAGCTCCATGAATTCAGCCTGCACCAGGCGGCGCTTGTTGTGTTTCTTCTTGTGCCACGGATCGGGGAAGAAGATCTGCACGCAGGACAAGGCGCCATCGGCGATGCAGTCACGCAGGATCTCCTTGGCGTCGTGACAATAGACGCGCAGATTGCCCAGCCCCTGCGCATGGATCTCGTGCAGCAAGCGGCCGACGCCCGGCCGGTGCACCTCGATGCCGATGAAGTCCTTGTCCGGATTGTTGCGCGCCATCTCCAGCAAGGAGTCGCCCATGCCGAAGCCTATCTCCAGCACCAGCGGGGCGCTGCGGCCAAAGTGCTGCTGTGCGTTGAAGGCTGCCTTCACATCGTTGATGCCGTACACAGGCCAAAGGGTTTCCAGGGCCTGCTGCTGCGAGGAGGTCAGGCGTCCGCCACGGATGACATAGCTGCGCACGGTGCGTCGATGCAACTCGGCGGCCGCGTCCCCAGCATCCAGCGCAACAAGGGGTTCAGGGTGGTTCTTGGTATCGGACATGGGAAAGGCCGTTGGCTTGGGAAATGAGAACGCTGTCGCGCCAGGTCAGAAGAAAGTGCCGTCCACGGGTGAGGAGGCACTCGCATACAGGCGGCGCGGCATGCGGCCTGCCAGAAAGGCTTCGCGGCCGCTCTCCACGGCTTTCTTCATGGCCGAGGCCATGAGCACCGGATGGCGTGCCTCGGCAATCGCGGTATTCATCAGCACACCGTCGCAACCCAGCTCCATGGCGATCGCGGCATCCGAGGCGGTGCCGACACCGGCGTCCACGATGATGGGCACCTTCGCGTTCTCGAGGATCATGCGGATGTTGTAAGGATTGCGGATGCCGAGGCCGGAACCGATAGGGGCACCCAGCGGCATGACGGCGACACAGCCGATCTCTTCCAGGCGCTTGGCGATCAGCGGGTCATCGCTGGTGTAGACCATCACGTCAAAGCCATCCTTGACCAGTTCCTCGGCGGCCACCAGCGTCTCGGTGACATTGGGATAAAGCGTTTTCTGATCGCCCAGCACTTCCAGCTTGACCAGCTTGTGACCATCCAGCAGTTCCCGCGCCATGCGGCAAGTGCGTACGGCATCCGCCGCGGTGTAGCAGCCAGCCGTGTTTGGCAGGATCGTGTAGTCCTGCGGGGAGATCACTTCCAGCAGACTGGGCTCGTTCCGATTCTGGCCGAGGTTCACGCGCCGTATGGCGACCGTGATCATCTGGGCACCGCTGGCCACCAGGGCGTCGCGGTTCTGCTCGAAGCTCTGGTACTTGCCGCTGCCGATGATGAGGCGCGATGCGTAATGTCTGCCCGCGATGAGCAAGGGGGAATCCTGTGGGGTCATGGCATACCTGCGTTCGTGTAAGGGGTCTCAGCGCTCAGCCGCCGCCGATGGCGTGGACGATCTCGATGGTGTCGCCTTCATGCAGCACATGGCTGGCATGCTGGCTGCGCGGAATGATGAGCTGATTGCATTCCAGGGCCAGCCTTGCCTCGGCGAGCTCCAGCGCGACGAGCAGATCTTGCAGCGTGCTGCCCGCGGCGATCTCGGTTGGCGCACCATTGACCAGAATCTGCATCGTCTTTCCTCAGGCCTGCGTCCTGGCCATGGTCCATGCCAATGTCGCCCAGCCCGCCAGAAATGCCACGCCACCAATCGGAGTGATGGCACCAAGCCAGCGGATACCGCTCAGGGCCAGCACGTAGAGGCTGCCGGAGAAGATCAGGATGCCGGCCAGAAACAGATAGCCAGCGACACGCAGGCCGGCCTGCGCGGGAAACTGGACCACCAGGATACCGACGGCCAGCATGGCCAGCGCGTGGTACATGTGGTACTGCACGCCGGTTTGAAAGGTGGCGAGCAGATCCGGCCCCAGCATGGACTTCAGCCCGTGGGCGGCGAAGGCGCCAAGGGAGACGGCCACGAAGCCGTTGATTGCGGCCAGCACCAGCAGAATATTGTTCATAGCCGTCCTCGTTCCGGCGTCACACCGGGTTCCAGAAATGAAAAAGCCGCCAGGCAGTGACCCGAGGCGGCTTTTTCGGTGCAGGCCGGGATCACGCGGTGATCATGGCCTTGACCTTGTCCATGGCGTTCTTTTCCAACTGACGAATGCGCTCGGCAGACACCTTGTACTTGGCTGCCAGCTCATGCAGCGTGGCCTTGTCGTCGGCCAGCCAGCGGCTGGTGATGATGTCGCGGCTGCGCTCGTCCAGTTCACCCATCGCCAGATACAGGCTGTTGTTCGTGGTTTCTTCCCACTCCGCGGCCTCGATCGACTCCGCCATGTCGGAGGTTTCGTCTTCCAGGAAGTAGGCGGGCGACTTGTAAGCGACATCGTCATCGGCATCCGGGTCGGCGTCGAAGGCCATGTCGTAGGAACTCATGCGGCCTTCCATCTGGCGCACGACCTTGGCGTCGACACCCAGTTCCTCGGCCATGGCCTGGGCTTCATCGTTGGTCAGCCAGCCAAGGCTCTTCTTGGAGCTGCGCAGATTGAAGAACAGCTTGCGCTGTGCCTTGGTGGTGGCGATTTTCACGATGCGCCAGTTGCGCAGGATGAATTCATGCATTTCGGCCTTGATCCAGTGCACGGCAAAGGACACGAGGCGGACACCCACATCGGGGTTGAAGCGCTTCACCGCTTTCATCAGACCGACGTTGCCTTCCTGGATGAGATCCGCCTGCGAGAGGCCGTAGCCGGCATAGCTCTTGGCCAGGTGCACGACGAAGCGCAGGTGCGCGAGCACCAGCTGGCGTGCGGCATCGACGTTGTTCTCGTAGAAGTACTGATTGGCCAGTTCCCGCTCCTGTTCCGGAGTGAGGACAGCGATACTGTTCACGGACGCAATGTAAGCCGTCAAATCACGACCCGGAACCACGGGGCCCATAACCTGCAAACTTTTTCCGTTACTCATAATCAGCCTTTGACTCTCATCTATGTGCGTTGATTGAAGCCTGCGACCAGCAATAACACCAGAACTACCGCGATTTCAACCATTACAACTTGATTCTAGCACTGCCTTTTCGAATCTGGCTACCGAGCGACAGTGCCAGCCGGCGTGCCTTGTGCACGCCCGGGATTCCCTTGATGGGGGTGCCTTTGTACATTTCAAGAGCAGTTTTCAACAAGCCTTCTCAGGCTGGCAATTTGAATCTCTGCATGGCCATGATCGAGCCAGTGAATCCCCTCAGCGCGGTTCGATGGCAGCCAGATGCTGGCGCACCGACAGCAGCGCACCGAGCCAGCCCAGCAAGCCGCCGCCTGCCAGCAGCAGGGCAGCGCCGCCAATGCCGAGCCCCTGCAGGCGAAAGTCGCTGCCATAGAGCGTCAGCAGGGTCTGAGCCGGCCCCTGCAAAAGGAGCATCCCCAGCCAGAGCAGCAGACAGGCACTGATCGCGCCCCCCAGGCCATAGAAGGCCCCGCAATAAAGAAAAGGCAGGGCGACATCGGCATCCGTGCCACCCACGAGCTTGACCACCAGGATTTCCGCCCGCCGCCCCTCGATGGCCAATCGAATCGTGTTGCCGGTCACGAAGGCAACGCCGAGGGCCAGCACCAGCAGCAGACCGGCAGCGGCGCGACCCGCCAGGGCAAAAAGCTGCTGCAGGCGCTCGACCCAGGCCAGATCAAGCTGCACGGACTGCACACCGGGAAGCCCTTCCAGGGCGGACTGCAGGGCCTGGGCAGCGGCGGCATCGAGCAGCTGTGGTGTCAGCACGATGACCCCGGGCAGCGGGTTCTCGGACAGGGCCGCGAGGATGTCGCCGAGGCCGGAGTACGCGATGAATTCCTCGGCCCCCTCTTGCGGTGAAATGTAGCGTGCCTGCTGCACGTTCTCGCGCTGCACAAGTTCCTGCACCAGGGCCTCGGCCTGCGCGGCGTTCACACTGTCCTCCAGATAGACCGACACCTGGCTGACGCCGCCGAGATTGCCGCTGAGGCCGCGCAGATTGTCCAGTGTCAGCAGCAGGCCCACCGGCAGGACCAGCGCGATGCCGATCACGGCCACCGTCATGGCCGTGGCGACAGGCGTATGCAGCAAGCGCTGCAGGCTCTGTCGCGCGGTGCGCCAGTGCGTCTGTGCGGCCGACTGCAGTGTCGAGCGCAAGGTGCGACGGTGCTGTTGTGCCCCGACCGGGCGTCTGGGGCGGTTCATGGGCGAGGCCTGCGCGCGCCAGGCTCGGCGCCCTGCCAGGCGTCCTGCACCAAAGAGCCCTGATCCAGAGTCAGGATGCGGTGCTGCAGGCGGGTGATCAGCGACAGATCGTGGCTGGCAATCAGCATGCTGACGCCCACCTGATTGAACTGCTCGAACAGCTGCATGATCTCGGCGGCCAGCTCCGGATCAAGATTGCCCGTGGGCTCATCGGCGAGCAGGATCTGCGGGCGGTTCACCACGGCACGGGCGATCCCCACGCGTTGCTGCTCGCCGCCGGAAAGCTGCTGCGGATTCATCTTCTCCTTGCGCAGCAGGCCGACCTTGTCGAGTGCGGCACGCACCCGAC
>JALREE010000077.1 GCA_023256835.1 Pseudomonadales bacterium
CACCTTGTTGGCGGTGGAGCCCAGCAGCAGTTTCCAGCCGGAGCGGCCGTGACTGCCGATGACGATCAGGTCCGCCACACACTCCTGCGCCAGCGCCCGGATCTCGGTGGCGGCCGAGCCGACCACGGTGTGCTGGCGTTCAGCGGGAATGTCGTACTGCCTGCCGATCTCTTCCATGCGCTCGGTGGCGATGCCCAGCGCTTCTTCCTGCATGCGACTGATGTTCATGGCATAGGCGTCGATGGGATAGGCGGCCGCGACGGGCTCCACGACGTGCACCAGGCTGAGTCGGCTGCTGTCACCGCCCACCAGTTCACGCGCGCGGGCGATGACCTTGGTGGATTCATTGGAGAGGTCGATGGCGACCAGAACTTTCTTGTAAGTGCTCATGGCGGAACTCCTCGTGTGCGGCGGCTGACCGGTGTCAGCGCGACCCTTGGCTGGAGTGTAATCGACCTGCCCGGCGCATTAGAAGCGCAAAGCCCTGCGCGCTTGACCTGCCTCAAAGATAAGGCGAGAACAGCCAGGCGAAGGAGTCGCGCAGGCGTTCGGGCAGGGAGCGGCGGTTGATCTCCTGCAGAGTGACCACTCGCGAGAGCGCGCGTCTGCCCGCGAAGTAGGCGGCCAGCTCGGCATTCAACGCCGGACTGAACAGCTCCACGGCCAGCTCGTAATTCAGGCGCAGGCTGCGCGGGTCCATGTTGGCCGAGCCGATGAGCGCGTACTGCTCGTCGATCAGCAGCAGCTTGCTGTGCACGAAGGGCGGCGGCTGATAGTGAATCGTGATGTGGTTCTCCAGCACGTGGCGCAGGACATTGCGTGAGGCCCAGTGCGCCGGCTTGATGTTGTTGGTGCCCGGCAGCAGGATCTGCACGTCGACACCGCGCAGACGCGCCCCGATCAGGGCGCCGACCAGGTCGAGCGTCGGCAGGAAATAGGGCGTCATGATCCACACCCGCTGCTGCGCCGCGCTGATCACGCCGATCATCAGATCGTTGAGCCGATCCAGTGCCTTGTTCGGTCCGTCCAGCACCAGACGGCTCCACACTGGCGCATCCGGTCGTGCCGGATTGGTGTGGGTGAAGGGGCGCAGGTCACGGGTCTCCTGGCAATAGTGCCAGTCACGTCGGAAGGCCCATTCCAGTTCATCGACGATGCGCCCGCGCAGCCGGAAGTGAATGTCCAGCACGCGATGCGGGTTGTCCTCCCGTTGGGCCAGATGCCGATCCCCGATGTTGGCGCCGCCGGTGAAGGCGAAGTCGTTGTCGACGATGAGCAGTTTGCGGTGACTGCGCAGGTTCAAATTGAGCGCGGGCGGAATCAGCGTCAGCGGATTGAAGTAGGTGAAATCGAGGCCGTGGCGGCGCAGCTGCGGGCCGATGCGGCCGACGCTCAGACGCTCGCCCATGCCATCCACGATGATCTTCACTTCCACGCCTCGATCGCGGGCGGCGCGCAGGGCCGCGACGAACTGTTGTCCCGTGGTGTCCGTGTCGAAGAGATAGGTGCACAGCAGCACTTTGTGGCGGGCAGACGCAATGGCGTCGAGCATGCTCGGGTAGAGCGCCTCGCCATTCTCCAGCACCAGCACTTCGTCGCAGCAGGTCAGGCCCTTGCCCACGATGTTCTCGCCGACCAGCGACAGCGGGCGGAACGCGGTGCCCGCCGGGGTCTGTTCAGTGCCGGCAGTGTCCTTGGGCAGCTTGGTCACGTAGTGGCGCCTGGCCGTGGCGTTCACCCGGTTGATGCCGAAGATCAGGTAAAGCAGCGGCCCTGCCAGCGGCAGACTCATGCACACGCCGATCCAGCCAAAGGCGGCGCGCGAGTCGCGCTTGTTGAGCAGGGCGTGGCCGGCGGCCAGCAGCGAGATCGCCAGCAACAGGGGTGGCGCCAGCCAGAACAGGGCCGTGGTCAGGGTCATGGGCTCAGCTCCTGCGCGTGGCTGCGTGTTGCAACCGTGTCCGGTGTCTCCAGCAGCAGATCGGTGAGCAGCGCGCGGTGGTCCGAGAAATCCCGCCAGTGCTGCCTCGCGATGCAGCGGCAGTGACCGATGCGCAGACCGCGCACATAGATGCGGTCCATGGCCAGCAGCGGCATGAAGGCCGGATAGGTGCGGGCCGGGTGTCCCATGATGGCTTCGTGCACTTCCTCCACGCCGAGCGCGTCGATGAGCCGACGATGTCCGTGCAGGCGCCAGTCGTTGAAGTCACCGGCCAGGATCAGAGGCTCGTCGGGGCCCACGGTGCGTGTGATGTGCTCGATCAGATGCGCGATCTGCAATTGTCGTTCGCGCTCGAACAGTCCCAGATGCACACAGATCAGATGCAGCCCTCCCTCGATGGTGCCGTGCAGGAAGCCGCGCTGGGAGAAGCTCATGATCGAGGCGTCGATATTGTCCCAGCGCACGAAGGGCAGGGCGCTGAGGATGGCATTGCCATGATGGCCGTGCTGGTAGATCGCATTCTTGCCGTAGGCGTGGTGGGTCCACACTGTGTCCGCCAGATATTCCAGCTGCGTCTGGGAGGGCCAGGCACGCACTCGCTTCTGATGGCGCTCGTTGGCGCCGATCACTTCCTGCAGGAACACCACGCTCGCACCGCTTTCGCGCAGGCATTCGCGGATCTTGCTCAGCACCAGACGCTTGGGGCCGAGAGCGAAACCCTTGTGGATGTTCAGGCTGAGAACGCGCAGTTCGATCGAGGGCATCGTGCGCAGGCCTCAGCCCGCCTCCCGGAGCACGTGGCGAATCATGGAAAACTCTTGAATTTTCACTCTGTTGCGCAAGCTTACGGGCAGCGCGGGGCGAATTCCACCCCTTTCAGGCGCTGTGCTACCATGGCCGCCCTTGTCGTCGCCAGAGTGGGACCTCATCATGCCGGAACTCCTGGATGCCTATGTCTATGACGGCGCCCGCAGCGCCTTCGGACGCCACGGCGGGGCGCTCGCCGGCCTGCGGCCTGACGATCTGCTGGCGCAAGTGCTCGCGACGCTGATCGGCCGCAACGGCTTTCCGGGCGCGGCCTACGAAGACGTGATCATCGGCAACACCAACCAGGCCGGTGAGGACTGTCGCAATGTGGCGCGTTTCGCCGCCCTGCTCGCAGGCTTGCCGGCCAGCGTGGGCGGGCTGACGGTGAATCGGCTGTGCGGCTCCGGACTCGCCGCCGTGCTGGATGCCGCCCGCGCCGTGCGCTGCCGTGAAGGCGGTTTGTTCCTGGCGGGCGGCGTCGAGTCCATGAGTCGGGCACCGCTGATCCTCTCCCGGGCCACCACGGCTTTCGATCGCGGCCAGCAGCTGGTCGACAGTACCCTCGGCGCCCGTTTCACCTATCCTCGATTCGCGTCCGCCTTCGGCACCGACACCATGCCGCAGACGGCTGACAACATTGCCCGCGAACTGGGTATCTCCCGGGCGGACAGCGATGCCTACGCGGCGCTGTCGCAGGCCCGTTATGAGGCAGCGCGCCTGTCCGGTTTCATGGCCGGCGAGATCGTCGCCACCGAGGTGCCCCAGCCGCGTCGCCACCCCTCGCTGCAGGTGGTGCAGGATGAACACCCGCGCCCGGACACCAGCCTGCAGGCGCTGGAGCGTCTCACACCCCTGTTCGAGGGTGGTGTGGTCACGGCCGGCAATGCCTCG
Organism: Pseudomonadales bacterium; assembly: GCA_023256835.1. Taxonomy (GTDB): domain Bacteria; phylum Pseudomonadota; class Gammaproteobacteria; order Pseudomonadales; family Pseudohongiellaceae; genus UBA5078. The sequence goes on from JALREE010000077.1 coordinate 3,641, forward strand.
GGCATCAATGACGGCGCGGCGGCCCTGATCATCGGCAATCGTGCCATCGGCGAGGCCCATGGGGTGCGTCCGCGTGCCCGGCTGGTCGCCGGGGCCATCGCGGGACTGGAGCCACGCGTGATGGGCCTGGGGCCGGTGTATGCCGCGCGCACGGTGCTGGCCCGCGCCAATCTGCAGCTCAGCGACATGGACGTGATCGAGATCAACGAGGCCTTTGCCACGCAGGTGCTGGGCTGTCTGCGTCAGCTCGGGCTGGACTTCGCCGACCCGCGCGTGAATCCGAACGGGGGGTGCCATCGCTGTCGGTCACCCACTGGGAGCATCGGGGATTCGACTGGTGCTGACGGCGTTGCGCCAGCTCGAAAGAACCGGAGGGCATTTCGCTCTCGTGAGTCTGTGCATCGGTGCCGGCCAGGGCGTGGCCGTCATTCTTGAACGACTCAGCTGAAATCAGAAAGGCTCCATACGCGCATCAGAGGGGGCGTCATGTCCAGCGTGGTCCGTTATGAACTCATCGACAACATCGGCATCATCACCATCGACAATCCGCCGGTGAATGCCCTCTCCCAGGCCTTGCGCCAGGGTTTGCTGGACGTCGTCACCGCTGCGCAGAAGGATGCCAGCGAGGCGCTGGTGCTGCTGTGTGCCGGACGCACCTTCATTGCCGGTGCTGACATCACGGAGTTCGGCAAGCCGCCACAGTCGCCCTCCCTGCCTGAGGTGCTCGCAGTGCTGGAGAATTCGCGCAAGCTGATCGTGGCGGCCATGCACGGCACGGCGTTGGGTGGTGGTTTCGAGACGGCACTGGCCTGTCACTACCGTTGTGCGGTGCCGTCCGCGCACGTCGGGCTGCCCGAAGTCAAGCTCGGCTTGCTGCCGGGGGCCGGCGGCACCCAGCGAGTGACGCGCCTGGCCGGCGTCAAGGCGGCGCTCGAGATCATCATCAATGGCAATCCGCTCAGCGCCGCCGAGGCGGCCGAACTCAATCTGCTCGACGAAGTGCTGCCGGACGAGAATCTGCGCGAAGGCGCCATCGCCTATGCCCGTGACCTCGTGGATTCAGGCGCCCTGCTCAAGCGGGTGCGGGACATCAGCATCGACCCGGGCGCGCTGGAGCCGGGCTTCTTCGCCAATTACCGCCTGCGCCTGGCCGAGCGTGCCCGTGGCCAGATTGCGCCGGATCGCATCGTCACGGCAGTGGAGGCGGCGGTGACCCTGCCGATGGAGCACGGGCTCATCCGCGAGCGTGACCTGTTTCTGGAATTGCTTCATTCGCCGCAGTCGCGTGCCATGAGGCACATTTTCTTCGCTGAACGCGAAGCCGCGAAGATCCGCGATCTGCCGGCGGACACGCCTTTGCGGGATATCCGGCACGTGGCCGTAGTGGGCGGCGGCACCATGGGCGGTGGCATCGCCATGTGCTTCGCCAATGCGGGAATTCCCGTGACCTTGCTGGAGATCAGCAGCGAGGCGCTGGAGCGCGGTCTGGGCATCGTCCGCAAGAACTATGCGACCTCGGTGCAGAAAGGCAGGATGAGCGAAGCCGAGATGCAGCAGCGCCTGCAGCTGATCACCGGGAGTGCCGACTATGCGGATCTGGCGCAGGTCGATCTGGTGATCGAAGCCGTGTTCGAGAATCCCGACATCAAGAAGGACGTGTTCCGCCGGCTCGATGCCGTCTGCAAGTCAGGCGCAATCCTGGCCAGCAACACCTCCTACCAGAACATCGACGAGATTGCCGCCGTGACCTCGCGGCCGCAAGACGTGCTGGGCATGCATTTCTTCAGCCCGGCCAATGTGATGAAGCTGCTGGAGGTGGTGCGCGGCGAGAAGACCTCGCATGAGGTGCTGGCCACCGCCATGCAGGTGGGGCGTCGCATCGGCAAGATCTGCGCGCTTTCCCGTGTGTGCTACGGTTTCATCGGTAACCGCATGTTGACGGGCTACGCGCGGCAGGCCCATATGCTGCTGCTCGACGGGGCCACGCCAGCGCAGGTCGATGGCGTGGCCGAGGACTTCGGCATGGCCATGGGGCCGCTGGCCGTGAGCGATCTGGCGGGACTGGACATCGGCTACAAGGCACGGCAGGCCCGCGAGGCCGCCGGCGAGGTGCTCGACCCGGCCACCCACTGCGTGGCCTCGGCGCTGGTGGAAATGGGGCGCCTCGGGCAGAAGGCAGGTGCAGGCTATTACCGCTATGACCCCCAGACCCGTGCCCGACAGAGCGATCCCCAGGTGGAGGCGCTCATTCGCGAGCATGCGGCCAGACTCGGCATTCCGCAGCGCGAGATCAGTCGTGAGGAAATTCTGGCCCGCTTGTTCTATCCGCTGATCAACGAAGGGGCGCGCATTCTCGAAGAGGGCATTGCGCAGCGTCCCGGTGACATCGACATCGTCTATGTCTACGGCTACGCCTTCCCCGCCGCGAAGGGCGGGCCGATGTTCCATGCCGATGAGATCGGCCTCAGCACGGTGTACGAGGGCATCCTGCGCTTCGGTCTGGAACTGGGCGAGACTTACTGGCAACCGGCGCCGCTGCTGGCGCAACTCGCCCGCAGCGGCAGCAGCTTCGCGCAGTGGGATGCCGCGCGGCGGGACTGAGCGGCGTCTGCCTCAGTGCTTCATTCGAGGGCGTCGTACAGCAGCTGCTTGCTCTTCAATTGCAGTTCGCGGGCATAGCGCAGATTGCGGTTCTGGATCATGCCGACGAAGACCAAGTCCTGCACCGGGTCGACCCAGAACCAGGTGCCCGCGATTCCCCACCACCAGTAGCTGCCGGCCGACATGCCGCCATTGCGCGCCGGGTCGGTGACGATGGCCACATCCAGGCCGAAGGCATTGCCCGGGTAGCCCGGAATCTCGTCAATGCCCTCTGGCAACTGGCTGGTGCGCATCAGCTCGACTGTCTCGGGCTGGAGGATGCGCACGCCGTCCAGCTCGCCGCCATTGGCCAGCATCTGGGCGAAGCGCAGGTAGTCGCGCGCGGTGCCGGTCAGGCCGCCGCCCCCCGAGAGGAACGGGCGCGGCTCGATGAACTCGCCGTTCTCCGGACTGCTCAGTCCATCCGGCCCCGAGGTGTACTCGCGGGAGAAACGGTGTGCGCGGTCGCGGCCCACATGGAAGCGCGTGTCCACCATGCCCAGCGGGTCGAACAGGCGCTGCTGCAGAAATTCGTCGAAGCCCATGCCGGAGAGTTTCTCCACCAGATAGCCCTGCACGTCCACCGACACGCTGTAGTGCCAGGCGCTGCCAGGCTGCTGCCGCAGCGGAATCTGCGCCAGTTTGTCGATCATGTCCTGCAGCGTGCCATTGGCGTCAAGCACGTTCATCTCGCCATAGAGGGTGTCGACTCGAGAGCGCGAGAACGCGCCGTAGGTGAGCCCCCCGGTGTGGCTCAGCAGTTCACGCATCGTCATCTTGTGCTGCGGCAGTTCGGCCATGGGAATGCCATTGGGCGCATCGTCGGCGGCCACCACCAGGTTGGTGAATTCTGGAATATAGGTTTCCACCGGGTCATCCAGCGCGAACTTGCCTTCTTCGTAGAGCATCATCATGGCGACGCCGGTGATGGGCTTGGTCATCGAGAAGATGCGGAAGATCGTGTCCTCGGCCAGCGGCACCTGGTTCTCCAGATCCTGCCAGCCGTAGGTGTCGGCGTGCACCAGACGGCCGTGACGCGCCACCATGCTCACGATGCCGGCGAGTTGCCCGGCGTCGACTTCGGCACGCAGCGCGGCCTGCAGGGCGGCAAGTCCCTCCGGGCGCAGGCCGACTTCGGCGGCGCTGGCAGGGGCAAGATTGCGTTCGCCAGTCTGGGCCAGTGCCGCGCCGGTGAGCGTGGTGGAGAGAACGAGCAGCAAGGCCAGCCAGGCATTGCGCAGGTGAAGCTGAAAGGTGTGCATGAGGCCCCCTGGAGACGGACTGGCACCGTGCCAGCCGGGTGGGGGCATGGAAGCACACGGCCTTCAGGAACTCAATTGCACAGGCGCTGGACAGCGCTGGCGGGGAGGCAGCCGGCCGGGGCTGGGGAGGATTCAGTGCTGGGAGGTGGAGCGGGAGAGGGAGTCGGCGAAGAGAGAAGGAATGCCCGTCCGGCCGCGGGCGTTCGAAGGCGTGAGCAGGGGCTCAGGCGTGCTGGCAACTGCAGTCGAAGGCGAGCGACCAGGTCAACGTGGCGATATGCCAGATCTGCCGCAGCACACGGCCAGGTCTGGAATGGCACAACAAGCGGACGATTCTGTGCAGCATGATCCTCTCTCCTGCGAGTCTGGAGAGTCGGGCTGGCTGCCTTGTCGGTGCGCTGGCACCGGCTGCAGTGGCTGGCTGGACTCGAAACCGGGGCGGGCCCCGGGGTCTATTTGGTCAATATCAGCTTGCGGTTGGCGGTGATGCGCAGGGTGTAGCGCTCGCCGTTGTGGATGATGGTCAGCTCGCCACGGCTGCCCAGCAGCTGGGCACTGGTGATTTCACCACTGCGCAGGGCGTGATCGAGGGAAGGGCGTGGCGCGTTGTCAGTCATCATGCCTGCATCTTAATGGCGTTTTTTGTAAAACGCAAATGCGAAGCATTCCTATTTGCAAAAAGAATGAGATGGCGGTTCCGACTCTCTAAGTGCTCAGGGGGTGCCGGCCTGACGCAGGCGCTCATCGTGTTCCTGCTGGCGGGCGCCACGCAGGATGATCTCCATCGAGTAATTGCCCTCGTGGCAGGCGAACTCGTACATCTTCTCGTGGGGCTCCATGCGGTGCAGCAGCATTTCCACGGAGTAGGGCTGCTTGTAGATCTGCGGGTCCGTCACGGTGTAGCGGTAGAGAATCTCCCGGTCATTGACGAGGGTGTAGCGCTCGTCCACCTGCAGCTCGCCCGAAGAGACGATGCGGAAGTTGGAGATCTCGGGCCGGAAATGCGTGGTGTGCACCACCAGGGTGTCGCCTTCCCAGTGGCCGATGGAGTCCCCGAACCAGGTCTTCACATGCTCGGGCTGATGTTCGCCGTTCAGGCGAATGATGCGCGCGTCATGCACCATTTCCCCCAGGATCATCACGTAGTCCTGGTTCTGCACGATCTGGACATTGGAGTTGTAGGGCAGCAGCGCCATGGGCGGCATCGTGCCGATGGCCGACAGGCAGCGCTCGCCGGCAGGCCGGATCTCCGGGCCGTCGAACTCGCCGAAGCCCTGGGCGCGCCACTGGCCATAGATGTCCCGAGTGCGGCCGTTGTCGTCGCGGAAGGGGAAACGGCCATCGGCCGGATCGACCACCAGCGACGTGCGGTACTGGCCGTTGATGCGAGTGAAGCCCACCTCCACGTCGGTGTTCTCGGCCTCGGCTTCCTGGCCCACACGGGCGCCGGCCTCCGGGGCCGGGCGGTCCGGGTCCAGCACCGTGGCGGCGCCATTGAGCTGATCGCGCAGGCGCTGCTCCAGTGCGCGCGCCTCTTCTTCGCTGTAGACCGGCTTGTCGGCCAGATCCGCCGGCCGCTCCATGGGCGTCTGCGTCTGGTTGCCCCAGTAGCCCTGCAGATTCGGGTGACCGTACTCGGTGCGCGGCATGGTCCAGCCAGCCGGTGCGTCGAAATTCTGGGCCAGGGCATTGCCGGCGAGCAGGCTGCTCAAGGGCAGGGAAAGAGCGGGGACGAGCACACGCAGGAGACTGTTCATGATGTTGTTGTTGCCAGAGTGAGGGGTGAGCGGTGGCCGATTGTAGTCCACAGCCGGCGGCCAGAGCGATAGGCGCCGCGCTTGACAAGTGCCGGCAGCGCGCAGAGACTCGCCGCCCATGAACACACAGACACACATCAACCGCTGCGCATCCTTTCGCTGGTGGCCCGCTTTCACGGGTTGCCACAGACGGGACATGCAGTGAATTCCCCGAGGCCGCCCTGGAATCCGGCGGCCTCTTCGACAGTCCTCGCGCCTTGTGCGCTCCGCGTCAGCCTCAGAGTCCTCCTTCTCCAGTGTCCGGCCCCGGTCAATCGGCCCCACGGCGCCTTCGTGCGCCCACACAGGAGAGAGGACCATGCCAGAGACCACCATCGGCGCGCCGCAGCACGCCGCCCACCACCACTACACCAGCGCCGGCGGCGTGCACATCGCCTGCACGCAGTTCAGCGTTCCCCCGGGCGAGGCCCTGAGCCGGCTGCAGGCGCGCCTGGATGCCGAACGCGGCGTCCTGCTGAGTTCGCGTTTCGAGTACCCGGGGCGCTATACCCGCTGGGACATCGGTTTCGTCAACCCGCTGCTGGTGATCACCGCGCGGGGGCGACAGCTGCGGCTGGAGGCTCTGAATGCCCGCGGCCGCGTGTTGCTGCCCGAGTTGCAGCGTGCCCTGGCGGGTCACCCCGATCTCATCGATCTGCACGGCGAGGACGACATGCTGTGCGTGCAGGTGCGCGAGGCCGAGCCTGTGTGCGCGGAGGAGTTGCGCAGTCGCCAGCCCAGCGCCTTCTCGGTGCTGCGGGCCGTGAGTGCCCACTTCGCCAGTCCCGAGGACGCCCATCTCGGGTTGTACGGCGCCTTCGGTTATGACCTGTGTTTCCAGTTCGAAGCGGTGCGTCAGCATCTGCCCCGCCGCGCCGAAACGCGCGACCTGGTGCTGTATCTGCCGGACGAACTGCTGCTGCACGATCACGTGAACGGCACTGCAAGCTTGCGCCGCTACGAGTTTCACTGTCGCCCCGCTGCGGCTGTCGGCGCCTCGGCCAGCGCGACAATCGCCGGCCTGCTGAGCACCGGCGGCCTGCGCCGCAGCGGGTCGCAGACGCCCTTCGTGCCGGCTGCCGCTGCGGCAGACCCGCTGGCAGAGCCTGCCTGCGACCACGCCCCGGGTGAGTATGCCGAGGTGGTGCGCGAGGCCGTGCGGCATTTCCAGCGTGGCGATCTGTTCGAGGTGGTGCCCGGCCAGGTGTTTCACGAACCCTGCCGCGACTCTCCAGCGCAGATCTTCGCCCGTCTGCAGCGTGACAATCCCGCCCCCTATGGCGCTCTGATGAACCTCGGCGAGGGCGAGTACCTGCTGGCGGCCTCGCCGGAGATGTTTGTGCGGGTGACGGGCCGACGCATCGAGACCTGCCCGATCTCCGGCACCATCGCGCGCGGTCGCGACGCCCTGGAGGATGCCGAGCAGATCCGCACTGTGCTCAACTCCGAGAAGGATGAGGCCGAGCTGTCCATGTGCACGGACGTGGACCGCAACGACAAGAGCCGTGTCTGCGTGCCCGGCAGCGTGCGCATCCTGGGACGCCGGCAGGTGGAGCTGTATTCGCGCCTCATTCACACCGTCGATCATGTGGAGGGCACCCTAGCCGAGCCCTTCGATGCCTTGGACGGCTTTCTCAGCCACGCCTGGGCCGTGACAGTGACCGGCGCGCCCAAGCAGGCGGCGATCCAGTTCCTGGAAGCGCACGAGAAATCGCCCCGACACTGGTACGGCGGCGCCATCGGCCTGCTCGGCTTCAATGGCGACATGAACACCGGCTTGACCCTGCGCGCCGCTCGCCTCGTGGACGGCGTGGCGCAGGTGCGGGTGGGCGCCACGCTGCTGCTGGATTCCGACCCCCAGGCCGAGGAGGCCGAGACGCGACTCAAGGCCAGTGCCGTGCTGGCGGCGATCCGGGGCGAACGCCTGCTGCGCGCGGCGCCGTCCACGCTGGGTGAGCGTCAAGCGCCCAGAGCGGACGAGCCGCCTCTGCGTGTGCTGATGGTCGATCATCACGACTCCTTCGTGCATACCCTCGGCAGCTATTTGCGCGAGCTGGGCGTGCAGCTGCAGACCCTGCGGCCGGCCTTGGCGCGCGCAGCCCTGCAGGAACAGACGTTCGATCTGGTGGTGCTGTCGCCCGGGCCGCGGCGTCCGGCCGACGCGGGCCTGTCCGACACGCTCACGCTGTGCCTGGCACGGCAGCTGCCAGTGTTCGGCGTCTGCCTGGGGCTGCAGGGCATCGTGGAACATTTCGGCGGCAGTCTCGGCGTCCTGGAGGCACCGCTGCATGGCAAGGCGTCCACGGTGCAGCACAACGGTTCGCCCCTGTTCGCGGGGGTGCCGTCACGCTTTGTCGCCGGGCGTTATCACTCGCTGCATGCCCTGGAGGTGCCGGACTGCCTGCAGATCACCGCCTGCACCGACGACGGCGTGGTTATGGCGGTGGAACACCGCAGCCTGCCGCTGCAGGCCGTGCAGTTTCATCCGGAATCCCTGCTCAGTCTGCAGCAGGATGCCGGCCGGACCCTGCTGGCCAATGTTGTACACTACGCCCGCGCCCGCCGGAGGGCGCTCAGCGAACTCAAGACAAGCCCCTCGTTCAGCCACACGACACACGGAACCTCTGCCCATGACCAGCTCCCAGCCCAGCCCTGACACCAGCCAGCGATTCATCTTCGAGCACGCCGATGTGCGTGGCGAGATCGTGCGTCTGCGGCACAGCTATGCCACGGCCATCGCCGGCAAGCATTACCCGGATGCCGTGGCGCAGCTGCTGGGGCAGTTCCTGGCGGCCAGCGCGCTGCTGAGCACCACCATCAAGTTCGATGGGCGCCTGGTGCTGCAGGTGCGCAGCGAGGGCGAGCTGGCGGTGATCATGGCCGAGTGCACCAGCAACGGCGAACTTCGTGGCATCGCCCGCTATGCCGAGACGCCGACCGCCACGGCCTTCGCCGAGCTGCTGCGCAATGGCACCCTGGTGATCACCATCGATACCCGCAAGGGGGAGCCGTATCAGGGCATCGTCACGCTGGAGGGGGAGTCGCTGGCGCAGTCGCTGCAGGCCTATTTCCAACAGTCGGAGCAGCTGGGCACGGTGTTCTATTTCGCCGTCGACCGCGACACGGTGGCCGGCCTCATGCTGCAGCAGCTGCCGGCGCAGTTGCAGCGCGATGCCGAGGCGCGCGCGAGCCACTGGGAGCACTTCTCGACCCTGGCCCGCACGCTGACAGCCGAGGAGCTGCTGCAGCTGCCCAATGCGGACATCCTGCACCGGCTTTATCACCAGGAGGAGCTGCGGGTGTTCCCGCCGCGCGAGCTGGTGTTCAAGTGCAGCTGCAGCCGGGAGCGCACGGCGCGGGCGCTGGCGGCGCTGGGGCGGGAGGAGATCGAGAGCATCGTGGCGGAGAAGGGCGGGGTGGAGATCAGCTGTGAGTTCTGTGGCACCGAATACAATTTCGGCCCGGGCGAAGTGTCGCTGCTGTTCGAGCAGGCGCTGGAGGGCGGGGCGACGCACTGAGCGTCCAGAAGCCTTGCGCTCCGTAGTTCGGCCCTCGCGGCGGGGCAGTGGAGCTCGGGACACGCTGTGAGTACGTCCCTGTACGCTCGGTGCACGCCATCCATGGCGTGCAACGGTCCCGCGCCCCACTGCCCCGCCACGATGGCCTGGCTGTGAAGTTGCGACAGGATTCCGTGGTCAGTGCGTCGCCCCGCCCTCCAGCGTGTGCGGAAAGGCCGTGACACCTTCGCGGCAGCGGGGTGGGAGCCAAGGGCAAACGTCTTGGCCCACACCCCGCGACGGCCAGGCCACGCAGCAACGTCGCAGGGCACGCTGGCGCGAGCCTGACGCGGCACAGCGGTGAGGTTCAGGGGCCGGGCTGACAGTTCGGGACCGTTGGCCGCCAGGACGGCGGCCACCGAGCCCTTTACCCTCGGAACGGGGGCCATGGATGGGTTCACGGCGTGTCCCGAACTGTCAGCCTGGGTCCTGAACCGTAAATCAAGAGGAGTCAGGCTCGCGCCAGCGCGCCCTCGGAGGCCGCCGCGCGGGCATGGCCGTAGCTCATCCAGATCAGAAATTGGAGGCCGAACAACAACGACGCCCCCACCAGATGCAGCGGCTGCACGAACGCCGGCATGCCCAGATGGCCCAGCGTGGCCCCCGTCACCACCGACAGCACGATCACCCCGATCATCGCCGCCGTCATCCGCGTCAGCGAATGCTGCCAGCCCAGCGAGCGCAGCAGCAGCCAGCCCAGCCACAGATTGCTGAACAGCACCACCGCCGAAAAGCTGCGGTGCACATAGAAGAACCACGGCAGCGCCGCCACCCAGGCCGAGCGCTCCGCGCCCTGCTGGTGATTCAGGTAGTCCACCATCTCCCGGACCTGGGTGCCCATGGTCACTTGCAGCACCGTGAAGCCCATGACGATGTAGAGCCACTTCTCGAAGCTTGGGTCGAGTGTGGCGATGGACTCCGCCATCATGATCCCGCGCCGGGCCCGCGCCAGGGAGAAGAGCAGCGTGCCCACGATGGCCAGCGCCATCAGCATGTGCAGGGTGATCATGCCCGGCTGCAGGTTGGAAGCGACCACCTGCGAGCCCAGCCAGCCCTGGAAGCCCGTCATCAGGAAGGCGGCCACCGAGGCGGTGAGAATGGCGCGATCGTGGGAGCGCACCGACCAGGAATAAAAGGCCGTCAGCAGGATCAGGAAACCGATGGTCACGCCAGTGAGGCGGTTCAGGTATTCCGTCCAGGTCTTGACCACATTGAACTCGGTCTCGGCATAGCCGCGATCGGCATAGATTTCCTGGTAGTTGGCCGGCAACTGCTCGACGCTCGTCGGCGGAATCCAGCTGCCGAAGCACGTGGGCCAGTCGGGACAGCCCATGCCGGCGCCCGAGGCCCGCACGCTGGCGCCCACCATGATCAGGAAGTAGACCGCGGCCAGAGTGATCCAGGCGATGCGGCGGTAGCGGTGCAATTCGGGGGTGTCCTGCAGCAGAGGTGACGATGGCGAAGCGGTGGCGATGGTCATGGCGATGGCGAACTCATGTTGGGCTGGAAGAAAGTCACGCGGTATTGTCAGGCAACAGCCGCCTGCACCACAACTAGGCAGACGCTGGAGCTTGTCCTCAGCTTGCCTGTGTGAGCTTGCTTGCAAGCGAACTCACGCGGCGATGGCAACCTGTTCGCGGGCAAGCCCGCTCCTGCAGAGGAGGTCAACGACAATACGCGCCGGTCGAGCTGCAGGTTCACTGCCCCGGCAGCGGCGTGAATTCCGGCGCCTGCATTTCATTGAGCGGCGCGAAGGGCTGCTCGTCCGGGCCGCCCAACAGCATGATCAGGCGCATGGCGGCCAGGGTCACGCGATCCTCGGAGATCGCCTGCATGCGGCTCTGGTAGTCGGCGTCGATCACGATGCCCTCCATGCGCGTGTCCAGGCGTTCGGCTCGAAGCACCGCGGCCTTGATCTCGTCCGGGTAGACGAAGTCCAGCAACAGGCGACGGCTCTCCTGCAGCCAGACATCGGCGTCCAGCGACAGACTGTGCAGGTCGGCCTGGTCCGCGGTGACGACCATGCGGCGCAGGGTGTCCTCGAAGGCCTGGTTGCGCAGGGCTTCATCCCATTCCGAATGCAGATTGCCGTTGCGCGTGGGAATGCCATTGCCGCCGCGATCCCCGTTGGGGAACAGGCTGTTGGAGATCAGCGCACCGGAATGCAGCGGCTGATGGATGTCGCCGGTCAGATGCAGCAGCCAGCACAGGGCCACGGCACGCGCGGCCGCAGGCTGCGTCGGGTCATTGAAGCGGGCGAGATTGTAGTCGAGCGCCAGCAGCACATTGTCGATGTCACGCTCGTCGGTCTGCGCATCGGCGCGCTCGCCCGCGATGTCCGGCCGCGGGTCCACGCCGACGTAGAGATTGCCCTGCAGCCCCGGGCCGCGCAGCCAGGTGCCATCGATGTAATGCCAGGCGGGGCGGTCGTAGCGAATGCGTTCCTCTTCATCCAGGCCTCGCACCAGGTCCGGCCAGACGGCGGCCTGGCCCAGAGTCCAGCGCAGTTTCTCTTCCTCGCTGCCCACCATGACGGTCAGCGGCATCTGCTCCACGAAGTCCTGCTGATAGCGCGGATGGGCCTCCAGCAGGCTGACCAGCTCGGCGCGACGCTCTAGCGAGAGGGACTCCCAGACCACATAGGCGCTGAGCCGGTGCCCCGTGGCATCCCAGGCCAGCACCGGCATGCCGGCCAGCAGAGCCAGCCACAGCAGGGCGCTCTGGCAAAGCCGACGGGCGAGGCGGTGGCGGAAGCGGCGGGACATGGTCGGGAAGAACTCCAGCTGGGAACACGGGGGGTACTGTAACCTGATTCTCAAACCTCCAGCCACTCCCGCCGCACGGCCTCAGCCGCCAGCAGGGCGGCCGGCGTGCCTTCGAACACGACCCGGCCGCGGCCCATGACGTACACCCGAGCCGCGATGCGCAGCGCTATGTCCAGCTTCTGCTCCACCAGCAGAATGCCGACGCCGCCTGCGGCGATCTGCTGCAGGCTCTGCGCCACCTGCTCGGCCAGCCGCGGGGCCAGCCCCTCGGTGGGCTCGTCCACCAGCAGCAGGCGCGGGGCGCCCATGAGCGTGCGAGCGATGCACAGCATCTGCTGTTCGCCACCGCTCAGCGCGCCGCCCGGCACATCCAGGCGCGCCGCGAGCGCGGGAAAGAGCGCGAACAGCGCGTCCAGCTGCCCCGGTGCCAGCCTCTGTCCCGGCTTGAGGCCCAGCTGCAGGTTCTGCATGACGCTGAGTCCGGGGAAGATGTCGCGCTGTTCGGGCACGCAGCCGACGCCCAGGCGGGCAATCGCATGACTCGGCAGGCCCAGCGGGGACTGCCCCTGCCAATGTGCCGTGCCCGTGGCGCGCAGCTCGCCCATCAGCGCCCGCACCGTGGTGGAGCGTCCGGCGCCGTTGCGGCCGAGCAGGGCCACGATCTCGCCCTCGCCCACTCGCAGGCTGACACCCTGCAGCACATGACTCTGGCCGTACCAGGCCTGCAGATTCACCACCTCAAGCATCGCGCGGCCCTCCTGCCTCTGCGGCGACGGTGCTGCCCAGATAGACTTCCTGCACGCGAGGATTGGCGCGTATGCGGGCGGGCGTGTCGGTGGCGATCACCTCGCCTTGCGCCAGCACCGTGATGCGGTCGGCCAGCTCGAACACCACGCTCATGTCGTGCTCCACCAGCAGCAGCGCGCGCTCGGCCGTGACGCGGCGGATCAGGGCCAGGGCCGCTGCCGCCTCGCTGTGACTCATGCCGGCCACCGGTTCATCGAGCAGGATCAGACGCGCGTCGCCGGCGATCGCCAGGCCCAGTTCGAGCGCACGCTGGGCCGCGTAGGCCAGCTCGCCGGCGGGCACCTCGCGCAGCGCCTGCAGTCCCAATGCCTCCAGCAGGGCGTCGACGCGCGCGTTCAACGCCTTCTCCCGGCCCAGCAAGTGACGCAGGGAACAGCCATAGCCCATGGGCCAGAGCAAGGCGCAGCGCAGGTTTTCGGCCACGCTCAGGCGCGGGAACAGCTGGCTGATCTGGAAGCTGCGGGCGATGCCGCGCCGGGCGATCTGCTCGCTCGGCAGACCGTGGATCGGCTCGCCCGCGAACTCGATGCGGCCGCTGGCGGGTGTGAGCAAGCCGCTGATCAGATGGAACAGGGTGGATTTGCCCGCGCCGTTCGGGCCGATGATGGCGTGGCATTCGCCGGCCTCGACGCGCAGGCTCACGTCCTGCAGCACCCGGGTGCGGCCGAACTGCATGCTCACCCTGTCCAGTCGCAACAGGCTCATGGGCGGCTCCATCGGTCGTACGCGGCGTCAGCCGCGCGCCAGGCCTGCTGCAGCGCCGGCAGTTCGCGCCGCAGCAGCACGGCCGCCACAAGCGCCGCACCGGCAAGGCCGAACCAGCTCCAGCCGCTGCGAGCCGGCAGCTCCAGTGCGGCCACACGCAAGATCCCGCCTTCGCGCGCGGCCAGCTCCAGCAGCAGCACGCCACAGCTCAGCAGGATGGCGGTCGGCAGGGCACAGCGGGCGAGCGGGCGGGCGAGCGTCCGCAGGGTCCTTTGTCGCCAGCGCACGTGCAGCTGGAGCAGCAGCTCGCTCAGACCGCCGGGCAGGAACATCACACAGCCCACGAACAGCAAACCCAGGTAGAGCGTCGAGAGCGTGGTGTAGTCGCTGAGCAGGGCGGTGCACAGGGTCAGCAGGACGGCGCCGAGCACCGGGCCGAGGAAGTAGCCCGTGCCCCCCAGAAAGCACATCAGCAGCACCTGACCCGCGTTCGCCGTGCCCAGTGCCTGCGAGGTGATGATCTCGTTGTGGATGGCGAACAGCGCGCCGGCCATTCCGGCGAAGGTGCCGGCCACCAGAAAGCAGATCAGGCGCACCCGCGCCGGGCTGTACCCCAGGCACTGGGCCCGCAGCGGGTTGTCGCGCACCGCCATGGCCAGTCGACCCGCGGGCGTCTGCCGGAACGCCGCCAGGCAGAGCGTGCCGAGGAACACCCAGACGGCGGCGTGGTAGTACACCGCCGTTTCGCTCGCGAAGCTCTGGCCGAGCAGAGCCGGGCCGGCGGTGCGGTCCCCGCTGATGCCCGCCTCGCCGCCGAAGAAGGCCACCAGGATCAGGGCGGCGGCGGCCAGCAGCTCGCCCAAGCCCAGGGAAATCATGGTGAAGGCCGTGCCACCGCGGCGCGTGGACATACTGCCCAGCAGCAGCGCCGCGAGCAGCCCGCCGGTCGCTCCCGCCAGTGGCAGCAGCACCAGTGGCAGGCTCAGGCTGCCCAGTTCGCCCAGGCGCATGGCATGGGCCGCCACATAGCCGCCCAGACCGAAGTACACCGCATGGCCGAACGAGAGCAGGCCGCCCTGGCCTAGCAGGGTGTTGTAGCTCAGGGCGAACAGCACGGCGATCAGCATCTGGTTGAGGATCCCCAGGCTCAGCACCGAATCGAAGCTCAGGGGCAGCACCCCCAGCAGCACGGCCACCGCCACCCAGGCGCCTCGACTGCCCATGCTCAGTCCTCCCGGGTGCCGGCCAGGCCGGCAGGACGCAGGATCAGCATCAGCACCAGCAGCAGATAGGGCAGCAGCGGGGCCACCTGGGGCAGGCTCAGGCGCCACAGGTCACGCAGCGGGTGATCGGCCGGGAAGCTCAGGCCGAGCAGACTCAGGACATCCGCCATGCCCACGGACGAGGCGATGGCCCAGGACTGCAGCAGGCCGATCAGCAGGGCGGCCACGAAAGCGCCCGTGAGCGAGCCCAGGCCGCCAATCACCACGATCACGAACACCAGGCTGCCCAGACTCGCCGCCATGCCCGGCCAGGTGCCCAGCACCGGGCCCGCGATCACGCCGGCGAGCCCGGCCAGTCCTGTGCCCACCCCGAAGGCCAGCATGAAGAGGCGCGGCACGTTGTGCCCGAGATTCGCCACCGTCTGCGGGTGAGTGATGGCCGCGC
>JALREE010000139.1 GCA_023256835.1 Pseudomonadales bacterium
TCACCGCCTGCACACCGCGCTTGGCCAGCTTGCCGTGACCGATCTCGCGGCGCTTGGGGCCGGACATCAGGCCGGTCTCGCCCACGCAGAACGGCGGGAAGTTGTAGTGCAGCATGAAGGCTTCCTTCTTGGAGCCCTCCAGGCCTTCGATCAGCTGGGCATCGCGCACGGCACCCAGCGTGGTGACGACCAGGGCCTGCGTCTCGCCACGGGTGAACAGGGCGGAGCCGTGAGCCTTGGGCAGCACGCCCGTCTCGATGGTGATGGGACGCACGGTGCGAGTGTCGCGGCCATCGATGCGCGGGGCGCCGTCGATGATGCGGTTGCGCACCACTTTCTTCTCGATGGACGCGAACACACTGGCGACTTCCTCAGCGCTGGCACCGGTGTCTTCCGTGGCGAACTGGGCCACGGCCTGGGCCAGCAGGCCTTCCAGGGCGTCATAGCGCTGCATCTTGTCGGAGATCTGATAGGCATTGCCGATGCTGTCAGCGAAGGCGGCACGGATGCCGTCCAGCAGGGGCTGGTTCACCACCACCCGGGGCAGTTCCCACATGGGCTTGCCGGCTTCGGCCTTGAACTCGTTGATGGCATCGATCACCACCTGCATGGCCTCGTGGCCAAACAGCACGGCGCCCAGCATCTGATCTTCGCTCAGCTGCTTGGCTTCGGATTCCACCATCAGCACGGCGGACTTCGTGCCTGCCACCACCATGTCGAGGGCAGAGGCTTCCAGTTCCTTCACGTCCGGATTCAGCACATAGCCGTTCTGCAGGTCGTAACCCACACGGGCGGCGCCCACGGGCTCGAGGAAGGGAATGCCGGAAATGGCCAGAGCAGCAGAGGCACCGATCAGGGCGGCGATATCCGGGTCCTGGTCCTTGCTGGCGGAAATGACGGTGCAGACCACCTGCACTTCATTCATGAAACCTTTGGGGAACAACGGTCTGATGGGACGGTCGATCAGACGGGAGGTCAGTGTTTCCTTCTCGGTAGGACGGCCTTCGCGCTTGAAGAAGCCACCGGGGATCTTGCCGGCTGCGTAGGTCTTTTCCTGGTAGTTGACGGTCAGCGGGAAAAAGTCCTGACCTGGCTTGACTTGCTTCTTGCCGACCGCGGTGGCGAGGACCTGGGTGTCACCCATGGTGACGATCACTGCGCCGGTTGCCTGACGCGCAACCTTGCCTGTTTCCAGCGTGACGGTGTGTTTCCCGTACTGGAACGTCTTGCGTACGATATTGAACATACTCTATTCCTGTATTTTTATTTTGACCCCGGCACCATTGCAATTGACGTCCCTGTCAAACAAGGTCGATCTGTCATCTCTTCATCATTGAATTACTTTCTTGCACTCAGCGACGCAGGCCCAGCTTCTTGATCAGCGCACCATAACGCTCGGTGCTCTTGCCGCGCAGGTAGTCGAGCAGCTTGCGACGGCTGTTGACCATGCGGATCAGACCGCGGCGTGAGTGGTGGTCATGCGTGTGTTCCTTGAAATGCGCCTGCAGCTGATTGATGTTCTCGGTCAGCAGGGCAACCTGAACTTCGGGTGAGCCCGTATCGCCTTCACTCTGCGCGTATTCCTTGACGATCTCTGCCTTGCGTTCTGCGGTTAAAGCCATTTTCACTACCTCCAATATGCACTGATGAATCGACCCTTCACGCCCATCGTGAAGCAGCCTTCGTTGCCGACATCCCTGCCGAACCAGAGTGACCACGCATATTGATAGTCATCTGGACTTCTCCTTCAAATACGGTACTGCAGATTCGTGACAGTTGTACTGTCTCATGTCCCCGTGGCAAACAGACGCTTGGGGGCCACCCGACCATCTTCCAGAAGGGTGCCGATGCCCATGAAGACATCGCCATCGTACAGTCGCACCAGGCCGCTGGCCGGCATGGCCCGCAACTGCACGGCCTGCCCCTGGCGCAGCCAGCGCGCGATGTCTTCGGACACGCGAGCCTCGGGCAGTTCCTGCACGGCCAGATCGGGGGCCACCAGCCAGCGATCCAGGGCGGCCAATCCGCCGTCAGCCTTGAGCTGCGTGAGGGCGGCCATGGTAACACACTGCGCCTCGCCGAAAGCACCAGCCTGCAGGCGACGCAGGGTCTGCACATGGGCCCCGCAGCCCAGGGCCTCGCCCAGATCCTCCACCAGCGTGCGCACATAGGTGCCCTTGCTGCAGTGGATCTCCAGATCGGCTGTCGCGGCCTCGGCGTCGAAGCCGAGCAGCGTCATGGCGTACACCATGACCGGGCGGGCCTCGCGTTCGACTTCACGGCCCGAGCGAGCCAGCTTGTAGAGCGGCTGCCCCTGATGCTTCAGCGCCGAATACATCGGCGGCGTCTGCTCGATGGCGCCGACGAAGGCCGGAATCGCCGCGCGGATCGCCGCCTCGGTGACGTGCGCGGCCGAGCGCTGCTCGATCACGCGGCCCTCGGCGTCGGCGGTGTCGGTGCGCTCGCCCAGCTTCAGCGTGGTGCGATAACGCTTGTCCGAATCCAGCAGGAACTGCGACAGCTTGGTGGCCTCGCCGAAGCACAGGGGCAACACCCCGGTGGCCAGCGGATCGAGACTGCCGGTGTGCCCCGCCTTCTCGGCCTCGAACAGGTGCTTCACCTGCTGCAGGCAGGCGTTCGAGCTCATGCCCGTCGGCTTGTCCAGCACCAGAATGCCGTCGATGTCACGGCCCTTGGGCTTGCGATATTGCGCCACGTCCCGCCTCGGTGTCTGTCCGCTCAGGATTCGTGTTCGGCGTCGGCCGCCAGTGCCCGGTCGATCAGCGACGACAGGTACTGGCCTCGCGCCACGCTCTGATCGTAGTGAAAGATCAGACGCGGCGTCGTGCGCAGACTGCTGCGCTTTGCCAGCAAGGTGCGCAGATAGCCGGATGCCGCATTCAGGGCCTTGATGCTCTCTTCCACTTCCAGTCGATCCAGCGCACCGGCCTTTTCGAGCGTGACGCCCGGCGCCAGGCCGGACACGCCCTCGACGGAGCCCATCACGGTGACATAGACATCGGCATGGGCCAGATCCTTACTCACCTCGACATCGGTGACCGAGACCATGCCAAGCCGCGGGTCGCGCAACTCCATCTGTATCAGGCGCGCCAGATCCT
>JALREE010000181.1 GCA_023256835.1 Pseudomonadales bacterium
GAATGGGCATTTGCCAATCGCATGCTGGATGTGGCAGAAACTATCAGACAACTCGACAACAGGAGCTCGTCGACGCCATGACAATCTTGAGAATGCAGGACCTGGATCTGCGCGGCAAGCGCGTGCTGATTCGTGAAGACCTGAACGTGGCCGTGAAGAACGGTGTCATCGCCAACGACACGCGCATCGTGGCGGCAGCGCCGGCCATCCGTGCGGCTCTGGATGCCGGAGCCCGCGTCATCGTGATGTCCCATCTCGGGCGTCCCGAGGAAGGCAAGCCCATCAGCGAGCAACCTGGCGCCTCCCTTGCGCCGGTCGCCGAGCGGCTTGCGCAATTGCTGGGCACCCGCGTTGTGCTGTCGCAGCACTACTTCGAGAATCCTGCCGAAGCATTGCCTGCCCCGGGCGAAGTGGTGCTGCTGGAAAATGTGCGCATCAACAGCGGCGAAGAGTCCAATGACGATGCCCTGGCCAAACGTTATGCCGCTCTGTGCGATGTGTTCGTGATGGACGCTTTCGGCACCGCCCACCGCGCCCAGGCCAGCACCCATGGCGTGGCGAAGTTCGCGCCTGTGGCCTGCGCCGGCCCGCTGCTGGGCAGTGAACTGGATGCACTGGAACTGGCGCTCAAGAAGCCCGCGCGACCCATGCTTGCCATCGTCGGTGGCGCCAAGGTCTCCAGCAAGCTGCAGGTGCTGGAAAGCCTGGCCGGCATCGTGGATCAGTTGATCGTAGGCGGCGGCATCGCCAACACCTTTCTGCTGGCGGCAGGCTATCCCGTCGGCAAGTCGCTGGTGGAACTGGACCTAGTGCATACTGCCCGCACGCTGATGCAGAAGACGAACATTCCGCTGCCTGTCGACGTGGTGGTCGCCAAGGCCTTCGCCGCTGATGCACAGGCCTCCGTCAAACTTGTGGCCGATGTGGACGATGACGACATGATTCTGGACATTGGCCCACAGACGGCGACCGCCTTTGCTGCCATCATTGCCCGCATGAACACTATTATCTGGAACGGCCCGGTCGGGGTCTTCGAGTTCGACAGCTTCGCAAAAGGCACCGAGGCCATTGCCCATGCAGTGGCGAACAATCACGGCTTCTCGATCGCCGGGGGTGGCGAAACCATTGCCGCCATCGACAAGTTCGAGGTCACGGCAGACATTTCCTACATCTCCACCGGAGGCGGTGCCTTCCTGGAGTTCGTGCAGGGAGAGAAGTTGCCGGCAGTGCAGATTCTGGAAGAGGTTGGCAGCCGTCACGCAGCTGGCTGAAAGAGACTGGCAGTACGTATTTGAAAGACACGCGCGGCTCAACACCGCGTGCCCCATTGAACAGAACAGACACTACGAGGTTACCCATGGCACTCATCAGTTTGCGTCAGCTTCTCGATCACGCCGCCGAGCACAGCTACGGCGTTCCAGCCTTCAATGTGAACAATCTGGAACAGGTCCGCGCCATCATGGAAGCGGCCAATGAATGCAACAGCCCGGTCATCCTGCAGGCCTCGGCCGGCGCGCGCAAATACGCCGGCTCCAATTTCCTGAAGCATCTCATTCAGGCCGCCATCGAGGAATTTCCCCATATTCCCATCGTGATGCACCAGGATCACGGCGTGTCGCCGGCAGTGTGTCAGCGCTCCATCCAGCTGGGCTTCTCCTCGGTAATGATGGACGGCTCCCTGGGCGAAGACGGCAAGACGCCCATGGACTATGACTACAACGTGCGTGTCACGCGTCTGACCGTCGAGATGGCGCATGCCTGCGGCGTCTCCGTGGAAGGCGAGATCGGTTGTCTCGGCTCGCTGGAAACCGGCATGGCGGGTGAGGAAGACGGCATCGGCGCCGAGGGGGTGCTCTCCATGCACCAGATGCTGACCGACCCGGAAGAAGCCGCCCGCTTCGTGGATGACACCGGCGTGGACGCTTTGGCGATTGCCGTGGGCACCAGCCACGGCGCCTACAAGTTCAGCCGTCCGCCTACAGGCGACACGCTGGCCATCGAGCGCATCAAGGAGATCCACCGTCGCATCCCCAATACCCATCTGGTGATGCACGGCTCCTCCTCTGTGCCGCAGGAATGGCTGGCGATCATCAACCAGTACGGCGGCCAGATCGGCGAGACCTACGGCGTGCCGGTGGAAGAGATCCAGGAAGGCATCCGTCACGGCGTGCGCAAGGTCAACATCGACACCGATCTGCGTCTGGCCTCCACGGGTGCGGTGCGCAAGTTCATGGCAGAGAACCCGTCCGAGTTCGATCCACGCAAGTTCCTGGCCCCGACCATCAAGGCCATGAAGTCCGTGGTGAAGGCCCGACTGGAAGCCTTCGGCACCGCCGGCCAGGTGGCGCGCATCGGCAAGGTGTATTCCCTGGAGGACATGGCCGAGCGCTACGCGCGCAAGGCCTGATCGACCAGCGGCAGCGTCGGCGCACCAGGAGGGCAAGGGATGTTCCACCAGGCAGACATCGATGCCCTGCAGGCGGCACTGCCGCCCTGCCGCTTTCACCACAGCAGTGCCACGCTGACGGCGCTTGTGCCCTATCTGCAGTTCTATGGCCTGCCACGGCCCTCTCCCACCTTGCACTGCAGTGCGGGCGTGCTGGAAAGTGGCGGCTTTCGACTCTTCTGCCAGTACCACGCCGCGCGCGAGCAAGCCTCGCGCGGCACAGTCTTCTTCATTCACGGCTATTACGATCATGCCGGCCTCTACAGCCGACTGCTGCGGCATCTGCTCGGACTTGATTTCGGCGTGGTGCTGTTCGACTTGCCGGGGCACGGGCTGTCCTCCGGCGCGCGTGCCAGCATCGACAGCTTCAGTCAGTACACGGACGTTCTCGAAAGCGTCCTGCAGCAAGCCGCTGGCGACGCGCTGCCGCAGCCCTGGCATCTGCTGGGCCAGAGCACAGGAGCTTCCATCGCCATGGATTACACGCTGCGACATTGTCAGCAAGGCAGCGGGAACGTGGAAAAAGTGGTGCTGCTGGCGCCGCTGGTGCGGCCCCATCAGTGGTGGCGGGGTCGTGCCTTGCATGCGGTGCTGAAGCATCTCGTGGCGGGCATTCCGCGCAGCTTTGTCGACAACAGTCACGACGAAGCATTTCTGCATTTCGTGCGTGAACTGGACCCGCTGCAGAGCCGGCAGTTGTCGGCGCGCTGGGTCAGTGCTCTCAAGCGGTGGCTGCCGCAATTCGAATCAGCGCCGCCCTGCGACACGCCGCTGGAAGTGATTCAGGGCACGGGCGACACCACAGTGGACTGGCAATACAATCTGCAGGCGATTGCGCGGCGGTTTCCCCGCGCCCACATCGCGAAGATTGCAGGCGCCCGACATCATCTGGTGAATGAAGGCGCGCCGTATCAGCAGCAGGTCTTCGCCATGCTGGACAAGGTGTTCCAGTAAAGGAACTGCAGGTTCAGAACAACACGCGTGAGCGGATCGTGCCCTTGACCTGGTTCAGTTTCTCCAGCGCGACCTTGCTGTACTCGACATCGATGTCCATCACCACATAACCGATCTCTTCATTGGTCTGCAGATACTGCGAGCGGATGTTGATGCCGTTGTCAGAGAAGATGTTGTTGATCTGCGAGAGCACACCTGGCACGTTGCGGTGAATGTGCAGAAGGCGGTGCATGCCCGGGTGTGCCGGCAAGGACACTTCGGGGAAGTTCACGGAAGTGAAGGACGAACCGTTGTCACTGTACTTCACCAGCTTCTCGGCCACTTCCAGACCGATGTTCTCCTGCGCTTCCATCGTGCTGCCGCCGATGTGCGGCGTGAGAATGCAGTTGTCGAACTCGCGCAGCGGCGACACGAACTCGTCCTCGTTGGAGCGCGGCTCGACCGGGAACACGTTGATGGCCGCGCCGGCAAGATGCCCGCTGTGCAAGGCCGTCGCGAGCGCGTCGATATCCACCACGGTGCCGCGCGACGCGTTGATGAGGATGGCACCCTTTTTCATCCAGCCCAGCTGTTCGGCGCCGATCATGTTTTCTGTCTGCGGGGTTTCCGGCACATGCAGGCTCACCACATCACAGGTCTGCATCAGTTCCTTCAGCGAGCCCAGCTGCACGGCATTGCCCAGCGGCAGCTTGGTGACGATGTCGTACAGATAGACTTTCATGCCCATGGATTCGGCCAGCACGCTGAGCTGCGAGCCGATATTGCCGTATCCGATCAGCCCCAGTTTCTTGCCGCGGGCCTCGAAAGAGCCGGTTGCAATCTTTTGCCAGACGCCGCGATGGGCCTGCGCATTCTTCTCGGGAATGCCGCGCAGCAGCAGGATCGTCTGACCGATCACGAGTTCGGCCACACTGCGCGTGTTCGAGTAAGGCGCATTGAAAACAGGAATGCCGCGCTGCAGTGCCGCGTTCAGATCCACCTGATTGGTGCCGATGCAGAAGCAGCCCACGGCCTGCAATTTGTCAGCGGCCTCGAAGACCTTGCGCGTGAGCTGCGTGCGTGAGCGAATGCCGATGAAGTGCACATTGCGCACTTTCTCGATCAGTTGTTCCTCGGAGAGCGAAGTCTTCAGATACTCGATGTTGGTATAGCCGGCCTGATTCAAGGTGTCGACGGCGCTCTGATGCAGACCTTCGAGAAGAAGGAACTTGATCTTGCTCTTTTCGAGTGATTTCGGATTCATGAGGCAGTGTGTTCTCTTGGCGTGTGACTGCAGAAAGACAGGGCGGCTATGGTAGCATAGCCCCGTCGCAAATTTACTGGGGTTGTCCTTTCCGATGAACGCATTGCCCGCACCTTTCATGGCCGCACTCACGCAGATCGTGGGTGCCGACAAGCTTCTGTCCGACGCCGCTTCACTCGCGCACTATGGACGCGACTGGACCCGCGCGCATGAACCGCGTCCGGCCATCATCGCACTGCCCTCTTCCATTGAGCAGGTGCAGGCCATCGTGCGGGTCGCCAATGAACACGGCGTTGCGCTGGTGCCCTCGGGCGGACGCACGGGGCTGAGTGGTGGCGCAGTGGCTGCGAATGGCGAGATCGTCGTGGCCTTCGATCGCATGAACAAGATCCTGAGCTTCGATGCCACCGATCGTCAGGTGGTGTGTCAGCCCGGCGTCGTCACCGAACAATTGCAGAATTTCGCCGAAGAACATCAGCTGTTCTACCCGGTGGATTTCGCGTCCTCCGGTTCCAGTCAGATCGGCGGCAATGTCGCCACCAATGCCGGGGGCATCAAGGTCATCAAGTACGGTCTCACGCGGGACTGGGTGGTCGGCATGAAAGTGGTGACCGGCGATGGCACGCTGCTGGACTTGAACAAGGGCCTCATCAAGAACGCCACTGGCTATGACTTGCGTCATCTGTTCATCGGCTCGGAGGGGACGCTCGGTTTCATTGTGGAACTGACCATGAAACTCGCCGCGCCCCCCAAGGATCCGACGGTACTGGTGCTCGCAGTCGACACCATGGAATCGGCCATGCACGTGCTGCAGACCTTCCAGGCCCGCCTGCCGCTGATGGCCTTCGAGTTCTTTTCCGAAAAGGCGTTGCGTCATGTGATCGCCGAGAAGGGTCTGCAGCGCCCCTGCGAAACAGCCGGTGACTTCTACGCGCTGATCGAGTTCGAGAATCTCACCGAGCAGACCATGGACCAGGCCATGGAAGCGTTCGAATTCTGTGTGGAGCAGGGCTGGGCGCTCGATGGCACCATCAGCCAGAACTCTTCCCAGGCGCGGGATCTGTGGCGTCTGCGTGAAGACATCTCCGAGACCATTTCCCGCTTCACGCCCTACAAGAATGACATCTCGGTGAAAGTGTCCCAGGTGCCTGCATTCCTGCGCGACGTCGATGCCATCGTCACGCAGCAATATCCCGACTTCGAGATCATCTGGTTCGGCCATATCGGCGATGGCAATGTGCACTTGAACATTCTGAAACCCGAGGGGCTCGACAAGGCGGTGTTCTTCAAGCAATGCGCCGAGGTCAGCCTCGACATCTTCGCCAGTGTGCAGCGTTTCGGTGGCAGCATCTCGGCCGAGCACGGTGTCGGCCTGCTGAAGAAACCCTTCCTGGCCTATAGTCGCAGCGCCGAGGAAATCGCCTACATGAAGGCCATGAAAAAGCTGTTCGATCCCCAGGGCATCATGAATCCCGGGAAAATTTTCGACGCCGGTGCGCAATGAGTCCCCCGAGCCTGCATGAAACGGCAGAAAAACGGTGTAAAACAGCCACTTTTCGATTGCTCATGTGAGAAATCCATATTCCATCCGTTCTTATATAGGGTTACACTTCGGGCGAATCCTGCGGGATTCAAGGGTTGGCAGCGATGCTGGCCATGTATCTAATTTTCAAGAACAAGAGAGAAATATGTCAGAGCAAGTAGAAGGTACTGTTAAGTGGTTCAATGACGAGAAGGGCTTCGGATTCATTGAGCAGGAAGGTGGGAAGGACGTATTCGTTCACTTTAGCGCAATTAACGGTTCCGGAAGAAAAACTCTTCACGAAGGCCAGAAAGTCACAATGAATGTGACTCAAGGTCAAAAAGGTCCGCAAGCAGAGAACGTGACTCCTCTGTAAAAACGAACGCGGAGTATCGCAAGATACTCCGCGTTTTTTTTTACCGTCGTGATTCAGGCAGCGACGCCTGGATACTCGGGTTATTTTTGTGCCGCTTTGCCACAGCGTTGTTATCAGGCCCTAATGGATCTGATGCCTTCACTTGTGCCCAGGATCAACAGATCCGCCGGGCGTATCGCAAATAGTCCGTTGGTCACCACGCCTGTTATCTGATTGAGCTGGGTCTCCAGCGCCACGGGATTCACGATGTGCATGTGATGTATATCGAGAATGTGGTTGCCATTGTCTGTCACAAAGCCTTCTCGATACACCGGGTCGCCGCCAAGCAGGACGATCGCGCGTGCCACGTGACTGCGTGCCATCGGAATCACTTCCACCGGCAGCGGGAAGGTGCCAAGCACGGACACATACTTGCTCTGATCCGCGATGCAGACGAACTCCTTCGCCACGGCCGCGATGATCTTCTCGCGCGTCAATGCCCCCCCGCCGCCCTTGATGAGCTGCAGCTGCGCATTGGTTTCATCGGCGCCGTCCACGTAGACACTCACTTCGTCCACGCTGTTCAAGTCCATCACCGGAATGCCCAGAGCCTGCAGCCGCGCCTTCGTGCCCTCGGAGCTTGCCACCGTGCAGTGAATGTCATGCCTGAATGCGGCTAGGGATTCAATGAAGGCATTGGCAGTGGAGCCTGTGCCCACGCCAAGCACGAACTTCTCGTGCAGTCTTTCCTTCACATGCTGCGCCGCGGCGGCAGCCACGGCTTTTTTCAATTCATTCTGATCCATGCTAAGTTCCCGGCGAGCCTGAAAGAGTGGCGATTATACGGAGATGCTCTCCCCCAAGGTCAACGATGGAAAAGTATGTAAAAGCCATTCTGTCTGCCCGCGTCTATGACGTCGCCATCGAGTCTCCAATCCACAAGGCGCCTATCCTCACCCAGCGCCTGCACAATCAGGTCCTGCTCAAGCGCGAGGACATGCAGCCCGTGCACAGCTTCAAGCTGCGCGGGGCCTACAACCGCATGTCCGGGCTTGCCCCCGAGGCCGCGCGCAAGGGAGTGATCGCCGCCTCGGCCGGCAATCATGCCCAGGGCGTGGCCATGGCCGGCACACGGCTGGGCATCAAGACCATCATCGTAATGCCCGTCACTACGCCTGCCATCAAGATCGATGCAGTGAGGGCGCTGGGCGGCAAGGTGGTGCTGCATGGCGATACCTATGACGAGGCTGCGGCGCATGCACAGTCGCTGGTGGCCGAGAAGGGCTACACCTTCGTGCACGCCTTCGACGACCCGGGGGTGATTGCCGGTCAGGGCACCGTCGGGCTGGAAATCGCCCGTCAGCACAGCGGGCCTCTGGATGCGCTGTTCGTGCCGGTGGGCGGCGGCGGGCTGATGGCCGGCGTGGCGGCCTATCTCAAGTACATTCGCCCGGAGATCCGGCTGATAGCCGTGGAACCCGAGGACTCGGCCTGCCTGCAGGCGGCCCTGCGGGCGGGGCGACGGGTGACGCTGTCCCAGGTGGGCCTGTTCGCCGATGGCGTGGCTGTGGCCCAGGTCGGCAAGGAGCCCTTCCGCATCCTGCGCACCCTGGTGGACGAGGTGGTGACCGTTACCACCGACGAGATCTGCGCGGCCGTGAAGGACGTGTTCGACGACACCCGCGCCGTCACCGAGCCTGCGGGTGCCGTCGCGGTCGCTGGCTTGAAGAAATATGTCAGAGAGCGCGCACTCACCGGTCAGACCATGATGGCCCTGGTGACAGGCTCCAATGTAAACTTCGACAGGCTGCGCCATATCTCTGAGCGCACCGAGCTGGGCGAGAACCGCGAGGCCGTGCTGGCCGTGACCATCGACGAGAAACCGGGCAGCTTCCGCCAGTTCTCGCTGGCCCTGGGCAAGCGCAATGTCACCGAGTTCAACTACCGTTACGGCGATCCGCAGCGCGCCAAGATCTTCGTCGGGGTGCAGATCGCCGATCCGGTCAATGGCCGGCGGGACTTGCTGGCCGACCTGCAAAGCAAGCATTTCCACGTCGTGGACATGTCCGACAACGAAGCTGCCAAGCTGCATATCCGCCACATGGTGGGCGGGCGCAGCCAGGCGCTGGCGCACGAGCGCGTCTCCCGCTTCGAGTTTCCGGAACGGCCGGGCGCCTTGATGAAATTTCTGGATTTGCTGGGCGGACGCTGGAACATCTCTATGTTCCATTACCGCAACCACGGGGCGGCCTATGGGCGGGTGCTGGCGGGTCTGCAGGTGCCGCCACAGGACATGCCCGCGTTCGCCGACTTTCTTGCGCAGATCGGCTATCGGCACTGGGACGAGACCGACAACGTGGCCTACCAGACTTTCCTCGCCTCCGACTGAGCGCTCAGAACAGCGGGTTGTTTCTGTCCCGTCGCTCCGGAATCCGCACCCGCCCGGCATGCAGGCCGACGACGAACGAGGTCAGCGCGTGGCGCAGTGCCGCCAGGCGTCGCCGTCCGGCGCTCAGCTGGGGCAAGGCCGCCTCGGCCTCGCATTGCTTCAAGGCGCGCTTGTGGGCGTCATCGAGCTCGAAACTGCCGCACATCGGTGGTTTCCTCCCGCGCAGAACTGGTCAAAAATCGGTTTACGGGCCAAACGGGCCCACGCTAGAATCGCCGCCCGCAAGACCCCCCGGAATGACGACAACCCTATCCAGCAGAGAAGCCAGCATGAGCAAATTTGAGAACGTCACCGTCGTGAAAGCGGCCAATGTCTACTTCGACGGCAAAGTCACCAGCCGAACGGTCGAGTTCGCCTCGGGCGAGAAGAAAACCCTGGGGATCATGCTGCCAGGAGAATACAAGTTTTCCACCGGCAAGCGCGAGATCATGGAGATCATGTCCGGCACCGTCGAGATCCTGCTGCCCGGTTCGAGTGACTGGCAGACCATCCAGGGTGGTCAGAGCTTCGAAGTCGGCGCCAATGCCGCCTTCGGCATCAAGGTGTTCAGCGTGACCGATTACTGCTGCTCGTACCTGGACTGATCCTGCGTCACGGTGCCGAGGGCCTGGCCCATCCGCACCGCATCGCCGGCCGCAAGGCTGGCGGCCAGCGTGGCCATCCCCGGCCCGAACACGGCAATCACGGTGGAGCCCAGCTTGAAGCGGCCCATCTCGCCGCCCCTGCCGATCTGCACGGGCGGCACGCGATCCCGATAATCGATGTCACTGCTGCGGGTGCGCCCCGGACAGACCTGACCCGCCCAGACCGTATCGACACTGCCCACGATCATGGCGCCCACCAGCACCAGCGCCATCGGCCCCCGAGCCGTGTCGAAGCAGAACACCACCCGCTCGTTGCGGGCGAACAGGCTGTCGACACCCTCGGCTGTCACCTGATTGACCGAGAACAGCTTCCCCGGCACGTGGATCATGCGCGTCAGCGTGCCTGCCAGCGGCATGTGCACGCGGTGATAATCGCGGGGTGACAGGTAGACCGTGACGAAGCTGCCGTCGCGGAACTGCTCGGCGAGCCCCGGGTCGCCGCCCAGCAGAGCGGTCAGGCTGAAGTGGCGCCCCTTGGCCTGCAACAGGCTGTCGCCGGTGATCGGGCCCAGCTGACTGATGGCACCGTCGGCCGGACAGGCCAAGGTGTCGTCATCGCCGGCGAGCGGACGGGCCCCCTCTTTCAGGGCGCGTGTAAAGAAGTCGTTGAAAGTCCGGTATTGAAGAGGGTCACTGATGCAGGCTTCGCTCATGTCGACCTGGTATCGGCGCACGAACCACTGCACGAAGGGCACACGCAGCGGGGCCCAGGCACAGTTCGCCAGCCAGCCGGCTGCGTGGGTGAGCAGGTGCTGCGGCACAACATGCTGCAGGGTGATGAAGAGTCTGTCGTTCATGAGGTGACCATCGTTTTGCGTGGGCTCAGGGGGCTGGAAGCTTAATCAAGGGCTGCTGGAGGCACAAGTTGTGGTGCTTGATTGACCATATTTTCAGGATTGTGCTAATGATTTCCCGGCTTTGTCCGATCTATAGTGTGGCAGCAGGGATAGCAGGACGTGCGCCCGTGTGTACTGCATGCCCCCTCAATCGGTTTTCAGGGTAAGGTCAAGATGTTTTATTTCGTAGGGGTAGCGGTCGTACTCGGCAGTGTCGCCGGCGGCTACATCTGGCACGGGGGCATTCTGGGGCTGCTGTGGCAGCCGTCGGAAGTGCTCATCATCTTGGGGGCGGCCTTCGGGGCCTTCCTCATTGCCAACAGCATGCATACCGTGAAAGACACGGGCAAGCAGCTGCCCCGCGCAATCTTCGGCTCCAACAAGAATTCCGCGCTCTACCTCGACCTGCTCGGTCTGCTCTACGACATTTTCAACAAGGCCCGCCGCGAAGGCATGATGGCGGTGGAAGCCGACATCGAATCCCCGGCCGACAGCGGCATCTTCACCCGTTAACCCAAGCTGCTGAAGGACAAGCGCATGGTCGAGTTCATCGCCGACAACCTGCGCATCCTCACCACCAGCAACCTGGCGCTCCACGAGATCGAGGCCATGATGGACTCCGAGATCGAGACCCAGATGCATGAGCTGAGCGAGCCCTCCCACGCCATTCACCGCATCGCCGACGGTCTGCCCGGCTTCGGCATCGTGGCGGCGGTGCTCGGGATCGTGATCACGATGCAGAAGCTGGGCGGTCCGCCCGAAGAGCTCGGCCAGAGCGTGGCCGCGGCGCTGGTGGGGACCTTCCTCGGGATTTTCGTGGCCTATGGTTTCATCGGCCCCATGAGCACCCGGCTGGCCTCGGTGGCCGAGGAAGACATCAAGATGTTCGAATGCGTGAAGGCCGCCATCGTGGCCACCTCCAACGGTCTGCCGCCGCAGATAGCGGTGGAGTTCGCGCACAAGACCCTGTTCTCGCACGACCGCCCGAGTTTCTCGGAGCTGGAAACCCACGTCCGCAGCCGCTGATGCCGGCCGGATGAGCGCCCCTTGAGTCCCAGAGCCTGACCGTGGAAAAGAACGAACAGAACATCGTCATCAAGCGCGTGAAGAAAGTCGAAGGGGGCCACCACGGCGGCGCCTGGAAGATCGCCTTCGCCGACTTCGCGCTCGCGCTCATGGCCTTCTTCCTGGTGCTGTGGCTGATCGAGTCCACCACCAACCTGGAAAAGATGGCGATCGCCGGTTACTTCTCCGACCCGACCAACCTCGGCGCCGTGGGCGACGGCGGTACCCCCTATGTGCTCGACCTGCAGGGCCGCCCGCTCAACGTCACCAACCAGGGCCTGAACCTCTCCCTGGTGCGCCAGGACGAAGACACGCTGGTGGAATCCGAACAGGAACTGGAAAACCCCGAGTTCGTGGAACTGGCCAGACTGCGCCAGATGCAGCAGCTGGAGAGCGAGCAGGGCGCCATCGAGGCCGAGATCAACCTGAACCAGCAGTTCGAGTGGTTCCGCGAGAGTGTGTCCTTTGAAGTGACCGACGAAGGCCTGCTGGTGCAGATTATCGACCGTGAGGGCCGCGTCCTGTTCGATCCCGCTCAGCCTCGCCTGCGGCCCTATGCCATGGAAATCCTGTGGGCCATGGGACGCATCTTCGGCGCCGTGCCCAATCGCGTGAGCGTGTTCGGCCACACCGATTCCACCCCCTTCGGCGATGAAGACACCTATTCCAACTGGGAGCTGTCGACCGACCGCGCCAACGCCGCGCGGCGCGCCCTGGTGGAAGGCGGCCTGAACCCGGCCCAGATCGCCCAGATCATCGGCATGGGGGACTCCGTGCCCCTGAACCCCTCCAACCCGCTCGACCCGGCCAATCGCCGCATCGTGATCATGGTGCTCAATTCGGTGGTGGAAGCGCAGCTGGAACAGCAGTCCGAGGCCGGTCTGCAGGCCGAGACGCCGCCCGTAGAGATCCTGCCGCCAAGCACGGAAGTGCAGATCTTCTGATTGGCCGCGTGCACGCCCTGACTGCCCGTCTTCCTCAGCCCTGACCCTTGAGCGTATCCAGCAGAAAGAAATAGCTGGCGAGCCGCGCTGCACTGATCTGACCCTCCGCCACTGCCGCGCGCAGGGCGCAGCCCGGTTCCTGCAGATGCTTGCAGTCGCGGAAGCGGCAGGCGCCGCGCAAGGGACGGAACTCGATGAAGCCATCGAAGACGGCCTGCGGCTCCAGACTCCATAGCCCGAACTCCCGGATGCCGGGGGAATCCACCAGATCGCCGCTGCCCGGCAGGTGATACAGCCGCGCCGCCGTGGTGGTGTGCGTGCCCTTCTCGTGGCCCGTGGACATGCCGCCCACCGCCGCGCCTTCCTCGGCCAGCGCCCCGCGCAGCGCATTGACCAGCGAGGACTTGCCCACTCCCGACTGCCCGACGAACACGACCGTGTGTGCCGAGAGCTGCGCCTTGAGCTCGGCAATGCCCTGCCGCGCCCGCGTGGACACCCGCAGCACCGGGTAGCCGATGCGGGCGTAGTTCGCCAGCATGGCTTCCAGCTCGACGTCTCTCTCGGCCTCCAGCAGGTCCGTCTTGTTCAGCACCAGCACGGGCTGCAGGCCCAGGTGCTCGGCCATCACCAGATAGCGGTCGATGAGATTGGCGAAGGCCTGGGGCAGCGGCGCGATGGTGATGGCCACGGCGGTGACATTGGCGGCGATGGGGCGCAGCGTGGCCTGCTGATTCGGCCTTGCCATCAGCGAGCTGCGCGGCTGCAGGGCCACCACGATGCCGGTGGTGTCGCTGTCCGCCTGCCAGATCACGCGGTCCCCCGTGGCCAGTGCCGGCAGATTGGTACGCTGATAGCAGCGGAAGATCTGCCCGGCCGTTTCCGGTGCCAGACTCTCGATCTCCAGCTGCTGACCGTAATGGCAGATCACCAGGCCGGGCTGCTCCGGGCCGAGGTCTTCCGGATTGGCGTCGACAACAGGCGCACTGGCGCGCAGGCGCTGCTGGCGGTCGGCCTGGTTGCGCGTGATGCGGCTGCGTTGCTGGTCACTGAGGCGGCGTTTGGCCATGGGGTTTGCTTGCTGTCCGGGCTGGGGAAACAGGCGCGCAGTGTACCCGAATTGACTCGGTGCGGCGCGCTGGCAGGCCGGGGAGGCTCTGCTACAATCCGGCCCGCACGCCGGCAGCCAGCCCGGCCCCTACTGACAGGACACCGCGATGAGCACGCTAGACAAGAAGCAGACCCTGATCTGGATCGACCTGGAGATGACCGGTCTGGTGCCGGAAACCGACCGCATCATCGAGATCGCCACCCTGGTGACGGATGGCAATCTGATCGTGATCGCCGAAGGCCCGGTGCTGGCGGTGAAGCAGTCGGACGCCGCGCTGGCGGCGATGGATGACTGGAACCAGCGCACACACGGGCAATCGGGTCTGATCGAGCGGGTGCGCCAGAGTCTGACCGGCGATGCGGAAGCCGAGGCCATCACGCTGGACTTCCTGCGGCAGTACTCCGAGCGGGGCGCTTCCCCGATGTGTGGCAACAGCATCTGTCAGGACCGGCGCTTTCTGGCGCGCTACATGCCGGAGCTGGAGGCGTTCTTCCATTACCGCAATCTGGATGTGAGCACGGTGAAGGAACTGGCGCGGCGCTGGGCGCCGCAGGTGCTCGGGGCGCTGAACAAGCGCACGACGCATCAGGCGATGGATGACATCAAGGATTCGATCAGCGAGCTGCGCCATTACCGGGAGCACTTCTTCAGGATCTGAGTTTGTGGGAGTGAGCCTTGTAGGAGCTAGCCTTGTGGGAGCTAGCCTTGTGGGAGCGAGCCCTGCTCGCGAACTGACTCTGACTGTGGGAGCGGGCTTGCCCGCGAACAACAACAGATACT
>JALREE010000209.1 GCA_023256835.1 Pseudomonadales bacterium
CCGGCTCACTCGGTGCGGGTCTCTTATGCCGCTGAATGCGCTCACGGCGCCTCGGGGCCTCTTCCAGTGCCAGCGAAAGGGCGCGGCCAAGCCGGTTCCCACAGCTCTGTGTTATCGTCCCGGCATCACTTGGACACAGAGGCCCACCATGCCCTTCGCCACGCACTACGCCCAGCACATCGAGCGCCTGCAGGCGCTCTACACCGACGCCCTGCTCGCCACCGGCCATTTCGACGCCGTGCTGATCCACAGCGGCTCGGCGCGTTACCACTATGCCGACGACCAGACGCCCCCGTTCCGCGCCTACGGCCATTTCAGCCATTGGCTGCCCGTGAACAGGCCCGAGCAGGTGCTGTTGATCCTGCCCGGCCAGACACCCGTGTACTTCCAGGTGGTGCCGCGCGACTTCTGGTACGAGCAGACCGCCCACCTGGAGGACTGGGTGCGCGCCCAATGGCAGGTGCACACGCTGGAGCGCAGCCAGGGCGTGGCCGATGCCCTGCAGGGCCTCAGTGGTGTCGACATCCCGCCGCTGGCCCGCATCGCGTTTCTCGGCGAGAACACCCCCTTCGCCACCGCCATCGGCCTGCCGCCCGAGAGCCACAACCCCTCCGCCCTGCTGCACTGGCTCGACTTCCAGCGCGCCGTGAAATCCGAATACGAAGTGGCCTGCATCCGCGCCGCCAACCGTCTGGCCCTGCAGGGCCATACCGCCGCGCGCCACGCCTTCGAGGCCGGCAGCAGCGAGTACGCCATCCACATGGCCTATCTGCAGGCCTGCCACATTCTTGACGAGGAGACGCCCTACACCAATATCGTCGCCCTCGACGAGAAGGCCGCCATCCTGCATTACCAGAACAAGCGCCGGCAGAGCGGCGAGCACAGCCAGGTGCTGCTGATCGACGCCGGCTGCAAGACCCACGGCTACTGCTCCGACATCACCCGCACCTGGACCCGCCCCCACACCGACCCGCGTTTCGTGGCGCTCGTCGACGCCATGGGCGACTTGCAGCAAGGCCTGATCGAAAGAGTGCGACCCGGCATCCCCTACCCCGACATCCACGTGGCCTGCCACGAAGGCATCACCGACATCCTGCTGCAGTCCGGCATCTGCCACGGCAGCGCCGAGGAACTGCTGGCCCACAAGGTGAGCACGCTGTTCATGCCCCACGGCGTGGGGCATCTACTCGGCATCCAGGTGCACGACGTGGGCGGCCGCCTGAAGAACGCGCGCGGCGAGACGCA
The DNA here is from genome assembly GCA_023256835.1 of Pseudomonadales bacterium. GTDB lineage: Bacteria > Pseudomonadota > Gammaproteobacteria > Pseudomonadales > Pseudohongiellaceae > UBA5078. Next base: position 1,246 of record JALREE010000209.1, read on the forward strand.
GACTCCGCCACCCGAATACCCCTCATTGCGAACCACCCGTTCCACGGCGGTGGGTCAGGTGTTCACCATCGAGCCGGGGCTGTATTTCATCCCGGTGCTTCTGGAGCCGGAGCGCAACAGTGCGCGTGGGAAGTTCATCAATTGGGGATTGGTGGATGAGCTGACGCCGCTGGGCGGGATTCGCATCGAGGACAATGTGCTGGTGACGGCGAGTGGGGTGGAGAATTTGACGAGGGTTAGGATTTAGGGCGGGGGACGGAGTGGATAGTAGGTGCCGTTTAAGGACAACGGCAATAAGATTCGATCACTGTACATTGCCGAGAAGAAAATTCGCCAAAATGGACAGCCTTACAAACACGCTAAGGTGAAAGTGACGGCCTCAGGGAATCCATTTACACATAGCCTTGACTACCTCGCCATCAAGATGATGGAGAACAAGGTTCTCCCCATTACTGCGCACAAGAATATTGTCGCTCTGTGTGAGATTAGAGATTCATCGGTGCACTTTTACAATAGAAGCACGTTGTTTGCAGTCAGGCTCCAAGAGGTTGGTAGTGGCCCGTGACCAACCGAGTCGCTATCAGCGCCTATACTTAAGTCGTGGCGCTGGCAGTACCGCGCACTTTGACATTTGACAGCCTATTTATTGTAGCTACAATAAAAATGGACATTACCTTTGATCCAAGGAAGGACAAGGCAAACATTCTCAAGCATGGGGTGTCACTGGCAATGGCCAGACTCTTGGATTGGGACGCTGCCCTGGTTTCGGTTGACGACCGGTTTCACTACGCGGAGTGTCGAATGATTGCACTCGCTCCTGAATCCAGGACGGTCTACTACGTAGCCTTTGTGGAAACACCTGCAACGCGAAGAATCATCAGTTTACGCCCCGCCACCCGTCGAGAGGTGAGTCACTATGTCGAGAGCATTCAGTAAATCCAAGATCGTCATTCCGTCGGAAGCCGAGAACCGCCGCATCGTCGCTGCCGCAGAAAGCGATCCACATGCAGCGCCATTGACTGATGAGCAGCTCAAGGCAATGGTTCCCATGAAGTCACTGCGAGGCAGACCCAGGGTGGAGAAGCCGAAGTTACTGGTGTCCGTTCGTTACAGCCAGGAGGTCATTGAGTATTTTCGGGGCACAGGAGACGGTTGGCAGGTCCGCATGGATGAAGTCTTGCGCAAGTATGTGGCGCGACAGCGCAAGGGAGGCTCTCTCCCATCGCATTGACTATACTCGAGGCAAACACCGAGCACTGCCATGCCAACAGCCCTCATCAATCACCGCATGCTGACCTGGGCGCGAGAGCGCTCCGGCGCTTCTTTGCCTGAGTTTGCCCGGCGCTGCCACGTCGATGCCGATCGACTGCAGGGTTGGGAAAACGGCGAAGCGACGTTGAGCTTCAAGCAGGCGCAGGTGTTCGCGAGCAAAGCGCATGTGCCATTCGGTTACTTGTTTCTTCGGGAACCGCCGCAGGAAGAACTGCCCATTCCGGATTTGCGCACACTCGAGAATCGCGGAGTCAGACGTCCCAGTGCCGAGCTGCTCGACCTGATCAAGCTCACCCTCTATCGCCAGCAGTGGTACAAGGACCATCTCCAGAACGAGTTGGTCGGGCCCAGCCCTGTGGTCCGACGCATGAGCATCGATATGCCGGTGCATGATCTGGTGAACGACATGCGTCGCATGCTGCAAGTGCCGGCGCACCCCGTGCGCGGCGCGTGAGACGACTATTACCAGGATCTTGTTTCTCGCATCGAAGGTCTTGGCGTGCGGGTCATGCGCGAGGCCAGTCTCGGGCATCACACGCGCCCGCTGCGCGTGGATGAGTTTCGCGGATTCGCGATTGCGGATGACATGGCGCCGGTGATCTTCGTGAACCATGCCGATGCGCCGGGCGCCCGACTCTTCACGCTGATTCATGAGCTTTGCCACATCTGGACAGGCGTCTCCGGGATATCCGATGGCGAGGAATCCTCTGCGCATCGAAGCGAGACCGTTTGCAATGCGGTGGCTGCGGAGTTTCTGGTGCCAGAGCAGGAATTTCGGCAGGACTTGCCCGCGTGGACAGAGCGCACGCAACGCAGTGACTGCCGGCCCAGCTATCACACCGCCAGGAATGCGCAGCTGAGCAAGCCCTTCTCCCGCGCAGTGCTGTCGCAGGCCTTCAATGGTCACCTGGCGCTGCGGGAAGCCGGAGAACTGCTGGGGATCAATTCTGCCAAGCTGCGACGATGTGCTGAAGAGGTGCGGCTGTGAAGTACTGGTTGGACGCAACTCCTCAATCGCACACCACGGAGTCACCATGACAACGCACGCCATCAAGCTCGGGATACTCTCCAGAGAGGACTACGCCAAGCGGACCATCGCGATCGCTCAGGGGACTTACACGCCTCGTCGAGACGAGCCGAAGATCTGGTTCGACTCGCTTCGCTCAATGGCAGAGACTCTGAGCAACGACAATCAAGCGCTTCTGCGGCAGATCGTGGAAAAGAAGCCGCAATCATTGGACGACCGCGCCGCTGACATGCCCAAGGCCTGACACGCCCTTCCCCCCCCCTAAAACTCCCCCATCGTCCCCAGCCGCGCGAACATCTCCGTCACGATCTGCAGGTCGCTCAGGAACTGGTCCAGACGCTTGAACTCGTTGGCATTGTGGCCCGTGTATTTCTCGTTGGGCATGGCCAGGCCGAACTGTACGCCGTTGGGCAGATCGTGAATGGACGTGGCGCCGGCCGAGGAGCCGAACTCGCGCGGGATGTCGAGATTGGCCACGGCGATGTCGAGCAGGGCATTCACCCAGGCGCCTTCGGGATTGCGGTACATGGGCGCGCCGGCACTCAGGGTCAGCGTCACGTCCACGCCGCTCGTGGCTTTCCACGCGTTCAGTCGCGTCTCGACCTGCTGCAGCAGCGCCTCGGGTTCGCGCCCCACGGGCAGGCGCAGATTCACGGCAGTGCGCAGGCCGTTGGCATCGGTGGATACGAAGGTCTGCGCGGCGGTGAGCGGGCCCATGAACTCGTGGCGGTAGGCGATGCCCATCTGCTCGCCGTAGTGGCCGAGACCCCAGTTCTCGGTGGCGTAGCGCGCGGCGTCAGTGAACTGATTGGTCTTGAACACGCTCTGCCCGCGCAGCGAATCCATGAAGGCCAGCAGGCGCGAGACCGGGTTGATGCCGCTTTCGGGCTCGGAGGAATGGGCCGACACACCGAATACTTCCAGCAGCACCGCGTCGCCTTCGCGCCGGGCCTGGATCTGGAAGTCGCTGCCGTTCGTCGCCGCAAACACCGCGCCGCGCTCGTTGAGCAGCGTGACCAGGGCGTCGGGTCGCTCACTCAGCAGCGTGGCGGTGGACGAAGCGGGAATCTGATTGGTGGCCAGCCCTCCTGTGAGTGCCACCACCTCGGCACCCTCGCCCGTGGCCGCGCGCGCCGGGAAGCTCGCCATCACGGTGCCATAGCCCTTCTCGGCGATGATCACGGGGTAACTGCCATCCAGCGCGATGTTGTAGTCGGGCGTGGGGTGGCGCTCGAGGTAGTAAGGCATGGCGTCGCCGCCTGTTTCCTCTCGCGTGTCGATCAGCAGTTTCATCTGCCGCCGCAGCGGGAGGCCGGACTCCTGCAGCGCGCGCATGGCGAACAGGGCGGCGACGATGCCGTTCTTGTCGTCCTCGGTGCCGCGACCATAGAGCCGGTCCCCGATCTGCGTCACGGTGAACGGGTCAAGGCGCGTGCCATCGGCCAGCACCCATTCGTCGGGGTTCACCGGCACCACGTCGGCATGGGCATGCACGCCGATCAGCTCGCCCTCGCCCCGCTCCAGCGCGTCGCTGGCATACACGGCAGGCGGCGCAGCGAGGCTGATCTCGTACACGCGATTGTCGACGTTGCGCCACTGCAGGCCGAACATCTCGACCAGGCGTTCCAGGGTGGCAGCGAAGCGCAGGAACTCGGGGTTCTCATGCTGCGGCACACCCTCGACATTGAAGGTGGGAATGGCCACCAGTTCGCGCAGCATGTGCAGCGCCGCCTCGCCCTGTTCATCACGCACCTGTTGCGCTAGCGGGCGAATGTCGATGACGTAGCTCGCTTCGTCGAGTGCCGCGCGGGCCAGGGCCTGCCGCGCGGGAACGAAGTCGTCACCCGGTGAGCGCGCCTGCAGCAGCGCCGCCACGAAGCGCACGCCGCGCTCGGTCTCGATCCAGCCCACCCACCAGCCGGTGTTCTCGTCGCCATCGAGCACGGCCAGGCCGGTCTTGCCGCGCGTGCGCTGCGCCGGGGTGTCTTCGGACAGCATCAGCGTCTTCACGGCATCCATGCTGCGCTGCGAGAACGGCAGCTCGTTGTGATACAGCCGCTTGAGGAACTGCACCTGCTCCAGCGGCGAGATGCGCAGCGCGCCCGTCAGCCAGAACTGGTCGATGCCGCCGGAGATGTCGCGATTGCCATAGCCCACGGCGTCGATGTGCTGCTGCATGCGCTCTTGGCCGATCGCGCGCACCAGAGCCTGGAAGTGCGGCACGGCCGACAGGCGGAAACCCTCCAGCAGGGTGAGATCGCGGTTCAGCTCGGTGCGGCTGCGCACCACGCCGTCCCAGGGCATCACGCTGTCGATGCCGGCGATCACGCCGGTTTCCAGCGCCACCAGGGCGCTGAAGATCTTGAACGTCGAGGCCGGAATGAAGCGCTGCTGCGCCAGTGCCGCGTCGCTGGTGTACCAGGTGTCGGTGGCCGCGTCATGCACGAGTGCCGTGCCGGAGTAGCCCGTGCGGAGCACCTGGCGCTCGAGGGCGGGCAATGGCGTCAGCGACGGCTGAGCGAGAGAGAGGGATGGCAACAGCAGAGCACAGAGCAGTGGCGCAAATGCGCACAAGAAAAGCCTCATGGCACGTTTCCGTAGTGACGAAGGACAAGATCGAAGGTGCGCTGCAAGGCGCCGCGGTTCTGCGCCACCAGCGTGCGGCCCGCCTCGCCCATGCGCTGACGCAGGCCTGGGTCCTGACACGCAGCGATGACAGCGGTGGCCAGCGCAGAGGCGTCGGCGCAGGTCTGCAAGGCGCCGGCTTCTTCCAGTTGCTCGCAGATGGTCTGGAAGTTGAACTGGGACGGGCCGACAAATACCGGCAGGCCCATCGCGGCGGGCTCCAGCACATTGTGGCAGCCGGTGTTCACCAGACTGCCGCCGACGAACGCGATGTCCGCGACGCTGAAGTAAGTGAGCATCTCGCCCATGCTGTCGCCCAGAAGGACCTTGGTGAGGGGGCCGGCCTCGAGGCCGTCACTGCGCCGCACCACACTCAGGCCCTGGTCGGCGCACAGCTTCGCCACCGCCTTGAACCTTTCGGGGTGACGTGGCACCAGCAACAGCAGCAGATCGGGCACCTGGCTCAGGCACTGGCGGAAGGCCTGCAGCATTTTCTCCTCTTCGCCTTCGCGCGTGCTGGCGGCGATCAGCACGGGGCGTTTGCGACCAATCAGTTGCTGCAGCTCGCGCTGGCGTTCGGCCAGGTCCTCGGGCAGCTCGATCTCGAACTTGATGCTGCCGGTGATCTGCAGCTGCTGCGCGGTGACGCCCAGCCGCACGAAGCGTTCGGCGTCGTTGCGGGCCTGAGCGGCGATGCAGTCGATCTGCCGCAGCATCGGCTTGCCCAGCGCGGGGAATTTCTCGTAGCCGCGCGCGGATTTCTCCGACAGGCGTGCATTGGCCACGATTACCTTCGCGCCGCGCTGCTTCGTGTAGTGGATGATGTTGGGCCACAGCTCGGTTTCCATGATCACCAGCAGGCGCGGCTGGAAACGG
>JALREE010000030.1 GCA_023256835.1 Pseudomonadales bacterium
TGGCAAGCCAAGCGGTACTGCGCCAACCGTTACAGCAAAATCAAGCCATTGACTCGATTTCTTGAATAAGTGGTGCCCAGGAGAAGACTCGAACTTCCACGGTGTTGCCACCGCTAGGACCTGAACCTAGTGCGTCTACCAATTCCGCCACCTGGGCACTGGAATCGATGAATCTTCATCGTTTCCGTGTTACAACGTCTCAGCAACGTTGTGGGCGCGAACTATACGGAGCAGGTTTTGCCTTGTAAACCCCTGATGGCGAAAAAATTATTCTCAGGATTAAAGCTGACCGACAGGCGGGTTTCGCGCTTCAATAGATAGTAGATAGATATGCGATATCGCACACACAAAGGTGACACCTAACTAATGGCCGATTGGCAATCCCTCGATCCCGAGGCCGCCCGCGAGGCGGAAAAATACGAGAACCCCATCCCCAGTCGCGAACTGATTCTGGCGCGACTTGATGAGCGTGGCGCCCCTGCCAGCCGTGAGCAGCTGGTTGACGAGTTCGGGCTGACCACTGAAGAGCAGTTGGAGGCCCTGCGCCGACGTCTGCGCGCCATGGAGCGCGATGGACAACTGATTTATACCCGGCGCGGCACCTATGCGCCGGTCGACAAGCTGGACCTGATCTGTGGGCGCGTCAGCGGCCACCGCGATGGCTTCGGTTTCCTCATTCCCGATGATGGTAGTGATGACCTGTTCCTCAGTCCGGCCCAGATGCGCCTAGTCTTCGATGGCGATCGCGCGTTGGCGCGGGTTTCCGGTCTGGACCGGCGCGGCCGTCGCGAGGGCGCGATCGTCGAGGTGCTGACCCGTGCCCACGAGACCATCGTGGGGCGTTACTTTGAAGAGGCTGGTATCGGCTTCGTCGAGGCCGATAATCCGAAGATCCAGCAGGAAGTGCTGGTCTCGCCTGGGCGTACCGCCGGAGCGCGTATCGGTCAGTTCGTCGAGATCAAGATTACCCACTGGCCGACATCACGTTTCCAGCCGCAGGGCGACATCATCGAAGTGATCGGCAACTACATGGCGCCGGGCATGGAGATCGACGTGGCGCTGCGCAGCTACGACATCCCGCATGTCTGGCCGGATGCAGTCGTCAAGGAAGCGCACAAGCTCAAGCCGGAAGTCGAGGAGAAGGACAAGGAGAAGCGTGTCGATCTGCGTCATCTGCCGTTCGTTACCATCGATGGCGAAGATGCCCGCGACTTCGACGATGCGGTGTTCTGCGAGAAGAATGGCAGTCGCTGGAAGCTGTTTTCCGGCGGCTGGAAACTCTATGTGGCGATCGCCGACGTGTCGCACTACGTCAAGGTCGGTTCGGCGCTGGATGAAGAAGCGACCAGGCGTGGCAACTCCGTGTATTTCCCCGAGCGCGTGGTGCCCATGTTGCCGGAGGAGCTTTCCAACGGTCTCTGCTCGCTGAACCCGCATGTCGATCGTCTGGCCATGGTCTGCGAGATGAGCATCTCCAAGGCCGGCAAGATCGTCGACTATCAGTTCTATGAAGCGGTGATTCATTCCCATGCGCGTCTGACCTACAACAAGGTCAGCGCCATGCTGGAGCAGCCGAAGAGCACTGAAGGCAAGGCGCTGTGTGGCGAATACAAGGAGGTGCTGCCGCACCTTAAGCAGCTCTATGCTCTGTATCAGGTGCTGTTGGCCGCACGCCATGAGCGTGGCGCCATCGACTTCGAGACTCAGGAAACCCGCATCGTCTTCGGCGAAGGGCGCAAGATCGCTGAAATTCGTCCGACGCAGCGCAACGATGCG
>JALREE010000078.1 GCA_023256835.1 Pseudomonadales bacterium
TCTGGGCCTGGGACGTGAAGAGCGCAATGCCGGACAGCGCGTTGAAGAAGAAGCCCAGCCAGGCTACGCGCCCAAGCGGCAGGAAGGCGAGCGGGTCGAGGCCCTTGAAGCAGCCCGCCAGACGCAGGTCCCGCATCATGAAGATGCCAACGACCACCGCAAGCCCGATGATGTGCACGCACAACAACAGAGGGTAGGCATACAGCGACAGGCTCACCCATTGGGCGACGGCGGTACTTTCGATCCAGACCAGCATGCGGGGCCTTTCTAAAATGTTTGTTTTTGTTATGAGCGGGGCACAGTATTCTCGGGCATCTCAGCCGAGTCAATTGTCAATCAACAAGAAGGGGAAGGCCGATGCTGAACGAAATCGAGATGCTGGTGACGCAATATGAACAGAAGAGCCTGAGCCGCCGCGAACTGGTGAGTTCACTGGTGGGCCTGACCGGCCTGCTGCTGGCGGGCGGCACCAAGGCGGCGCAGCAGCCCGCGCCAGTCGCGCTGGGTCGCTCCATGAACCATGTGTCGCTGTCGGTGGCCGACGTGAATCGCTCGGCCGATTTCTACAGCCGCGTGCTTGGTCTGGAGATCATCAGCCGACCCGCCAACGGCGGCCTGAACATGGGTCTGGGCAGCGAGAGTTTCCTGGGTCTGTATCAGTTGAACAATCCCGGCACCATGCATCATCTGTGCATCGGCGTGGACAATTACGATGCGGACGCTCTTGCGGCAAAGCTGCAGGAGCACGGCCTGAGCGCCAACATCAGTCGCGACCCGGCGAACCGGACCAGCGGTGGCGACCAGCTGTATTTCCGCGACCCGGATGGTATCTCGGTGCAACTGGCTCAGCACGGTTATCTCGGCTGAGCCAGCGCGACTCCTACTGCTTCTTCGTCATCGCCCAAGGCGCTTCCATACCCATGGCCTTGGCGAGACCGCTGACGCTGCCCCCTTCCACGGTGCCACTCATCTCGTAGACCATGGGCGAGCCGTCGCGCGTCAGGCGGAAGCTGAGTTGATTGTCCGCAATCGTGCCATTCTCGATGGGCCAGACGCGGCCGCCGCCCAGATCGAAACTGCCGGAGAGTTCGCCACCGACGGCCTGCATCGAGACATCGGCAGCGAGTTCGCCAAAAGGGCTGGTCATCTTGAAGTCCCAGGCGCCATTGGCGGCTGAGGAGGCGGGGCTGCTGGACGCGCATGCGACCAACGTGGAGGCGGAAATCAGCGCAAGGGCGCGCACGAACAGGCGAGTGTTTTTCATTGTTTCTCCGAGGTCCCCGGCGGGCGGGGGAAAAGTGAATGTCCGCCGGGGTTACGTCGCTGGACTCTCCTCGGATTGACTAGACTCAAGGGGCCGCGCGAAGCCCCGCACCGGCACTCACTGCGCAGCCTGCCGAAACGCCTCACGATCAAACGCCTCGCCACCCAGGAACACGCGGTGGATGCGTCGCGTGTTGCGGATGTCGGCCAGCGGGCTGGCGTCGAGCACCACGAAGTCTGCGCGTTTGCCGGCCGCGAGCGTGCCCATGTCTGTCAGACCGAGATGCTGCGCGGCCAGGCCGGTGGCGGCGCTGATGGCCTGCAGCGGGGTCATGCCCAGGCGCACGAAGATCTCCAGTTCACGGTGCCCCGCATAGCCGAAGAAATGATCGCGCACCGCGCCTGCGTCGGTGCCCAGCACGATGTCCACGCCCGCCGCCTGCAGGCGGGCCATGCCCTCGCGCAGGTCCTGCTCATAGCTTGCCGAGGGGCCCGCAGGTGTGCGCGCGTCGAAGGCGTCCCCGATGCGTTGCACGACGCCCGCCGGCAACAGCTCGGTCAGGAACGGGTCATCGGCCAGGCGCTCCCAGCGCAGCTCACTCAGGCCCAGATTGGGCACCAGGAAGATGTCGCGCTGCGCCATGGCAGCAGCCATCGTCTCGTCCAGTTCCGGACCGATGCGCCCATGCAGGAAGCCGCTGATGCCCGCATCGATGAGTCCGGGCATGTCGTCGGCGGCCTGCTGATGCACGAGCACCCTCAGGCCGGCCTGGCGCGCTTCGTCAGCGATGGCGCGATACACCTCGGCCGGCATCTTTTCCTGCGCACCGCCTCGATCATCCACCCAGATCTTGATGAAGCCGCTGCCGCTTGCCGCGATCTCTCGCACCGCTTCTCGGCCCTGCTGTGCGGTGGCGGCGCCACGCAGAATGCGTTGTCCGGTGCGCGCCTCCACAGCCAGTACATGGGCGAGGAACGCGGCATTGGGGCCCTGGCCGGGGGGCGCCATGCCGGAGGCCACCAGCAGACGCGCACCGCGATATTCGCCCGCCTGGCGCGCGGCCTCGATGTCGCGCGCGAGTTCCAGCGGGTCGCTGCCGGCGGAGAACACGGCCCCGAAGCCGTACCACGCATAGCGCTGCAGGTTCTCGATGATGTTCTCGCGGCCGTAATGCTCGGCACCCCAGCCGGTGTAGGCCTCGTAGCCGATGTGCGCGTGGGCATCGATGAGCGCGGGCATCACGGTGCGCCCACTCAGATCCACCGACTCCGCCCCGGCGGGCAGCGGCGTGTCGGCGCGCTCGCCGATGGCCTCGATCGTGCCGGCCCGTACGACCATCACGCCGTCATTGAGCACGCTGCCATCGCCAGCGATGAACTGGGCGTTCTGATACACCACCGCCGTGTCGACTGCGGGCTGGGCGCGCCCAGGCGTGGCGACAAGACTGAGCGTCAACGCCCAGAGGAGCGCGCCGAAGATTCGGGAAAGGCAAACGTTCGGGATCATGGGGCAGAGCTCCTTTGGTGATGGGGGATGACATGCCTGAGAAAACGCATCGTGATGACTCGCGGGCTATTGATCCACCACCCTCCCCGCCCCGCCCAGCTGGTAATACACCACCGGCACGAAGTCGTCCGGGCCCCAGCCCGGGTCGTTCGTCCACTGCGCGTCGTAGTCGGCGGTTGGGCGCGCGGCCACGACTTCGTCCAGCTTCTTGCCCTCGCGGATCAGCGCGAGCACCTTGCCCTGTATGTCCAGCACCATGTCGCGAAACTCCACCACATCGTCGCGGTTCATCACTTCCAATCCATGGCCGGGAATGATCTTCGTCTGAGGGCCGGCGATCTGCAGCGCCAGATCCAGCGCCTCGATCGTGCCCTTCAGCGTGCCGCCGTTGTAGACATCGATGATCGGGTAGCTCGTAGTGCGATAGACATCGCCCAGATGCAGCACATCGGACTCGGTGAAATAGACGAACACATCGCCGTCGGTGTGCGCGGGTGGAGCCAGGAAGGCCCGCACTTCCTCGCCGTTCAAGTGAAAGGTGATGCCGTGGTCGAAGGTGATGACGGGCCGTGCAGCGGCGGGCTGCTGCTCGGCGAAGGTGCCACCGTTGCGGGGGAAGTGGCTGCGCTCTTCCAGAAAACGCAGGCGCGTGTTGTCGTGCGCGAAGATCAGCACGCCCATTTCCGCCAGATTCTCGTTGCCGCCCACGTGGTCGATGTGGATGTGCGTGTTGATCAGGAAGCGGATGTCTTCCTCAGTCACGGTTTTCACCGCGGCCACAAGCTTTTCGGCAAGTGGCGCGAACAGCGAATCCACCAGCAGCGCGCCCTCGGGGCCCACCTGCACGCCGATGTTCCCGCCGCCCCCGGGTCGCTGCACCATGTAGACATTGCCGGCCACGGGCGTGATGGAGAGCTCCACGCCGTCGAATTGACCCTGGGCCTGGGCCAGCGGCGGGGTGAGCGCCAGAAGAACGAGCATTTTGCAAAACAGGAGTGCGTTGCGGAAACGGGCCATGTCCACCACCTTCTTGTGATTGTTGGGGTTGGCGGGATTGTAGTGCAGGCGGGCCGCCCACGAATACAGGGAAGTCCTCGTTGACTTCCCGACGCACGCCGCCATAGCATCCCGGCACTGCCCACCCATTCCCGCCCTGACCCTCACGAAGGACGCCCAAGATGTCCAAGCACGCTGCCCTGCCCGCCCGACTGCTACTGTTCGCCCTTGCTCTGCCCTGCTCCCTGACTCATGCCCAGGACGTCGTGATCGGCCGCGACGCGCAGGGCCGCATCACGGTGAACGCCACGCGCTTCGACGGCGAGGTGCGCATCGACGGCACGCTCGATGAAGCCATCTACACGCAGCTGGCGCCCATCAGCGAGTTCATTCAGCAGATTCCCAGCGCAGGCCAACCGGCCAGCGAGCGCACCGAAGCCTGGGTTTATTACGACGAGAACAGCATCTATGTGGCGGCACGGGTCTACGAGTCCGTTCCGGAAAGCGAGTGGATCGCCAACGAGATGCGGCGCGACACCAGCCAGCTGCGCACCAACGATTCCTTCTCGGTGCTGCTCGACACCTATCTCGACCGGCGCAACGGCTCGGCCTTCCTGGTCACGCCCATCGGTGGCTTTTCCGACTTCGCCATCACCAACGAGGGCGATGGCGGGCGCGGCGTGAACTTCGACTGGAACGTGGTGTGGGATTCGCGCGTGGGCCGTTTCGATGGCGGCTGGACGGTGGAGATGGAGATCCCCTTTCGCTCGCTGCGCTACGAGCCGGGCGAAGCGCAGACCTGGGGCCTGCAGCTGCGGCGCATCATCCGGCGCTTCAACGAGGCGTCCTACATGACGGTGGTGCCGATCTCGGCCGCGCGGGGCAACAGCCTGGTGTCGGGCATGTGGCGCATCTCCGAGGCGGGCACGCTGCAGAACCTGCAAGTGCCGGCACGCACGTTCAATCTGGAGATCAAGCCCTACGCTCTCGGCAATGTGACGACCAATCGCGAGGTCACGCCGCAGCTCGACAACGAGCGCAAGGGCGAAGCGGGCATCGACGTGAAGTTCGGCATCACCAACAACCTGACGGCCGACTTCACTTACAACACGGACTTCGCCCAGGTGGAAGTGGATGAGCGCGTGGTCAACCTCACGCGCTTCAGTCAGCAGTTTCCCGAGAAGCGCGAGTTCTTCCTGGAAGGCCGCGGCAATTTCGATTTCACCCAGGCGCGCGGCCTGGAGATTCCCACCCTGTTCTTCAGCCGCCGCATCGGACTGGAACAAGGGCAGATCGTGCCCATCGAGGCCGGCGCTCGCCTCACGGGCAAGATCGGCAATTACGATGTGGGCGCACTCACCATCCACACCGATGCCGACGACTTCCCCACGCTGGAATCCACGGGGTTTTCCGTGTTGCGCGTGAAGCGCGACGTGTTCAGTCGCAGCACGGTGGGGCTCATGGTGACCGACCGTTCCGAGTCGCTGACGGGAGATGGCAGCAGCCAGCTCTATGCCGTCGATGGGTCGTTCGACTTCCTGCAGGACTTCGCCATCGACACCTATCTGGCGAAGACCGACAGCCCGAACCTGCGCGACGACGACAAGAGTTACATGGTCAACCTGGCCTATGACAGCGACCGCTACGGCCTCAACACGGGCTATGTGGTGGTGGAGAACAACTTCAATCCGGAGATCGGCTTCAAGCGCCGCAACAACTTCGAGCAGTTCGCCGGCGGCGCCCGTTTCAGTCCGCGCCCTGAGTCCATCGAGTGGATTCGCCGCTTCAATCTCGAGGCCACCACGCAGTCCTTCTGGTCGGCCACCACCGAGCGACTTGAATCGCGCCAGCACGGCCTGAGTTTCGCCACGGAGTTCGAGACCAGCGACATCGTGACGTTCGCCGTCAACGACGAGTACGAGATGCTGACGCGCCCGTTCCGCATCGCCACGGGCGTGACGCTGCAGCCAGGCGAGTTCGATTTCACCAGCTACCAGGCGTCCTACCAGTTCGGCGCCCAGCGCCAGGTCAGCGGCATTCTGTCGCTGCGCACGGGCGACTTCTGGAGCGGCCGCAACACCTCCATCGGCTTCGGCAGCGGGCGCATCGAACTCTCGCCACAGCTTTCCCTGGAGCCGAGCTATTCCATCAACAAGGTGGAGCTGCCCGAAGGCGACTTCCGCACGGAACTCTCGAGCATGCGCCTGACGTACACGCTCTCGCCGCGCATGTACATCGGCGGCCTCGTGCAGTACGAATCCAATGCCAGCTCCTTCAGCACCAACTTTCGCTTCCGCTGGGAGTGGGCGCCGGGCAGCGAGCTGTTCGTGGTCTACAGCGATGACCGCAACACGGACCCGCTCGGCAGGCCCGACAGCTTCGAGCTGCGCAATCGCGGCTTCGCCATCAAGGTCAACAGTCTGTTGCAACTCTAAGCAGATCAAGGCGAGTGGCGTGAGTGAGGCGCTCCGGGGATCCACTTCTTCATCCCTGACGTAGGCACAGCCACAACCCATCGCATTGAGCCAGGAACTCCCATGATCCGTCAGCTTCCACGACTCGCCATTCGCGTTCTGCTGCTCACCACCGTCCTGAGCAGTTCCCTTCACGCTGCAGAGCCTGTTTTGAGCGCTAAGCCCCTGTGGGAACTTGGCTTAGGTGGCGGAGTTCTGATGCAACCCCAATACCCCGCTTCTGACAAGTACCAGACCAGGAGCCTTGGACTGCCGTATGTGGTTTACCGCGGCGACATCTTGCGAATTGGCGATGGGGGCGCGGCGCGGGCGGTAGCCCTTGATAACGGCAAGGTGGAATTGTCCCTATCTTTCGCTGCCGCCTTCGACGCTGACAGTGAAGGCAACCCTTTGCGCGAGAGCATGCCTGACCTGGATTTCATTTTTGAAGTGGGACCGCAGCTCGTCATAGACCTTCGCGAACGCGACTTCGGCGCGGGGCAGCGTTCCACCTTGCAATTGGCGCTGCAGACTCGCGCCGCATGGTCTACTGACTTTGGCGCACTGGAGCATCAGGGCTACGTATTCGAACCCATGCTGCGCTACCGGCACGAGGGCGCATGGCATCCGCAGTTCGAAGCCAGTATCGCCTTGAAACCTTTATGGGCTACCCGTGACGTCCATGGCTATTTCTACGATGTGCTGCCGGAGTTCAGCAATCCCGCGCGTCCGGAGTTTCGTGCGCATGGCGGCTACTTCGGCACTGGCGTAAACATCTCGGGCTCGTGGCGGTTCAACAGACAGGCGCGCATGTTTGTTACCTTGCAAACCAGCTACAGACGGGGCGCGGAGAACGTAGGCAGCCCGCTTTTCGCGAACCGATTCAATGCGGGCTTAGGCTTGGGCTTCCTGTGGATATTCCGTGAAAGCGAGGCCACTGTGATGCGGCCGTAAGAGGCGGGATATGGGGCGTCCAATATCTACAGCGATGAACCCTTCGGAAGGCCCGACAGATTCAAACTGCTCAATCGCGACTCAGCTATCATGATGAATCGTCTGTTGGAGCTATGCTGGGCCCACATCCTGCTGTCGGCGTCCTCTAGTGACCTGCATGACACGCACCTTGCAAACGACACGACCGCTGATTGCGCAAGACGTTGAGTGGATGCTTATCCATGACTGCCATGATGGGCAGATCGCCGGTGTGAAAGCGTGCCAAGGCAACTCAGGCCGAACCCCAGAATCGCCACATCGCGCAACCGCATCAGCGCAATCAGTCCGAGCGCTTCGGCGGTGCCCAGTTCGAGCGTCGCGAAACACCACAGCACCGCCGCCTCGATGGTGCCGATGCCGCCCGGCAGCGGCAGCAGCATGGCCAGACGAATGGCGACGAACAGCAGCACGAAGTCCCCGATTTCCACCGTCACGTTCAAGAACCACAGCAGGGCGCGCAACTCCAGCAGAATCGCCGCCCAGCCGAGCAGCGATAGCAGTAGTCCGGCGACGAGCACCGCACGCCGAGTCTGCAGCAGCGTGCGCAGGGCGTGCTGCAGCGCCTGCCAGTGACCGCTCAGGGCCGCGCCACTGCCCTGCAGGCGCGGATGCCGTTCCCAGCGGGCGACCAGCGTGCCCAGTCGGGTGGCCAACCAGGCGGGCTGACGCAGCACCAGCAGGCCGAGCGCCGGCAGCGCGAACAGGGCAAGGGTCAGCACCAACAGCGTGCCCTGCCAGTCCTGGCTCGGCACCAGGCGCGTGAACAGCAGCAGACCGACGCCGCCCAGCAGCACGGCGAAGTTCACCCACAGATCGAAGAAGCGGTCGAGCCCGAGGGACAGCACCGCGCGATGCAGCGCGATGCCATGACGCTGGCACAGCCAGTACACCTGCAGCGGTTCGCCGCCGAACTGCGGTCCGGGCGTGAGAAAGCTGACGGTCTGGCCGGCCATGCGGATCAGCAGCAGCGGCCAGAGGGCGACACGATCGCCCAGCGCGCGGGCGAACAGCTGCCAGCGGCCGGTGGAGAGTGCCATGACGACGACATTGAGCAGCAGCCACAGCAGCCATTGCCCGGGCGTCAGACCGATCAGCGCCGCGCCCATGGCCGCGAGGGGCAGCTGGCGCAGCGTCCAGGCGGCCAGTCCCAGCGCCAGCGACCACAGCAGCAGTGTGATGAGCGCGGTGCGACTCATGCGGCACCATCGTGGCGGCGCACCCAGTGGTCATCGCCCTGCCACAGGCTGAAGCGGCCGCCGCCCAGCAGCAGCACGCCGACGGTGCCGCTGAGCAGGCTCAGGAACAAGGGCGTTGTCAGCGCAAGCGGCGGCGACAGGGCCCACAGGATCAGCAGCGCCAGGGCCCCCAGGCGAGCGCCGATGCCGCTGAGGATCAGCACGGCAGCCAGAGCCGCAACGCTCTGCTGGGCGAGGGAGGATGCGGTGGCGTCCAGCACGGCCTGTGCCGCCAGCAGCAACACAAGCAGCAGGCGCAGCACGGGCTGCAGCCAGCGCTCGCTGATCGCGGCGAGGGCGTCGAAAGCGGCGGCACGGGCGGCCCCGATGCGGCCACTCACCACCAGCCAGTCCACCACGAAGCCCACGAGCAGCGGCAGCATGAAGGCGACGCCGGCCACACGCGTGAGTTCCGCCTGAAAGGGCGGCCACAGCACCACGGCCACATAGCCCATCTGAAAACCTGCCAGCGTGCGGCGCAGGGTGCTCGGCAGCAGCGGATACACCGGCAGGCCCAGGCGCTCGCGGCGCGAACGGGCCAGGACGAACAGATAATAGGCGACGCTCACCAGCAGATAGCTCGCGTGCACCTTGCCCAGCAGCACGGCCAGCACCGGAGCCACCACCAGGCCAAGGGCGTCATAGACGGTGTCCAGTTCCGCGCCCAGCAGGCTGGTCTGCCGCGTGCGCCGGGCGACGAAGCCATCCACCCGGTCCAGGATGGCTGCCACCGAATAACACGCGGCCGCCGCCCAGATCAGCAGCGGCGCGTCGGGCAGTTGCAGCAGGAAGCCGCCCGTGGCGGCGATCAGCAGGCCGCGCAGCAGACTGAGCTGATTGGCCAGGCCGAGGCTGCCATACAGGGGAGCCTCCGCCGTGGGGCGATTGAGCGCGCGGCGCTGCCAGGCCTGCTGCCAGCACAGGGCCCACAGCGCCAGAGACTGCAGCAGCCACAGCCCGGCATAGGCGGGGCCCTGCAGCACGGCGACAGGCGCGGCGGCACACAGCAGCGTCAGCGCGCCGAGCAGGCCGCTGCGCCGCAACTGGAGAAAAGTTGGGTGATTTGTCATGGCGCGGGCATAATCTCCCACATTGCCGGCGACCACAACCGGCCCCCTCGCCGCACTGACGGGAGTCGTCATGAACAAGCGCATCGAAGAACTGCTGGCCGGCATCAAGACGCTGGAAAAGGAACTGCGTGAGGAAATCCAGCGCATCCGCATCGACACCTACGAGATCCGCGACCGCGCGGTGCGCTTCAAGGACGAGATCCGCGCTCACCACAAGGCGCAGGCCATGCGCCTGTCCGACTATCTGCGCCATGCCCGGCTCAAGCACGTGCTCACCGCGCCGGTGATCTGGCTGTGCATCTTCCCCGCGCTGTTCATGGACCTGATCGTGACGCTCTACCAGGCTGTCTGCTTTCCGGTGTACGGCATTCCCAAGGCGCGGCGCCGCGACTACCTCGTGTTCGATCGCCATTACCTGGCCTACCTGAATGTCATCCAGAAGGCCAACTGCCTGTTCTGCGCCTATTTCAACGGACTGATGGCCTATGTCGGCGAGATCGCGGCGCGCACCGAGCAGTACTGGTGCCCCATCAAGCATGCCTCACAGCTCAAGCGCGAGCACAGCCGCTACCAGCGTTTCGTGGAATACGGCGACAGTGAACAGTTCCATGCGCAGGCCGGGTCTCTGCGCAGCGATTTCGGCGATGTCGATGAGGCACCGAAATCCTGAGCGTCCGCAGCTCTGGTGCGCGCATTTCGCTATACTCGCGCGCCGGCCGCCGCGCGGCTTTCTTGAACCCATCTGCCAGAGAGTACAACCACCATGGAAAAGACGATTGAAACCCTGATGCTGCGTTCACGCTGGCTGCTGGCGCCGGTGTATCTCGGGCTGAGCCTGGCGCTCATCGCCCTGATGATCAAGTTCTTCCAGGAGGTATGGCACCTGTTCTCCCACATTTTCAGTGCCACGGAAGCCGAGGTGGTGCTGGTGGTGCTGTCGCTCATCGACATCTCCCTGGTGGGCGGCCTGCTGGTCATGGTGATGATGAGCGGCTACGAGAACTTCGTGTCCGAACTGGACAGCAAGGGTGAGGGCGAGACGCTCAGCTGGCTGGGCAAGATGGATGCCTCCTCGCTGAAGATGAAGGTGGCCGCGAGCATCGTGGCGATCTCCTCCATTCACCTGTTGCGCGTGTTCATGAACATGGACAATGTCGATAGCGAGAAGCTGATGTGGTACGTGATCGTGCATCTCACCTTCGTGGCCTCCGCCTTCTCCATGGGCGCGCTGGACCGCATCACGCGGCACTGAGTTGGCTATTGGCTTGGCGAAGAGCGAAGGGAGATTGGCTCAACAAAGAGGCAGTCTGGTGCTGCTACTGCTTTTCCAAGGAAGCCGCAGTTATCCTGGGGAATATGGCTTGGACTACTTGACGAGTGCTTTCGCCACCTAGTGTCCTGAGTGGCCTGCGCGGCCGAACCAGATGCGCTGGAACAGCCCGTCACGCGCAATCAGCAAGTGATGCAGGGCGGCGCCAACGTGTCCCAGCACCAGCGCGGCCAGCAGTACGGCAAGCGCGCCGTGAATCTGGAACAGCCGCAGCGCCAGGGCCTCGTCCACCGGCACGAAGGGCATGGGCGGCAGGTCGAAGCCCGGCAACACGATCAAGGCCGGAAACGCCGTCACCCCCGCCCAGCCCAGCAGCGGCACCAGCACCAGCAACAGATAGAACGTGTGATGCAGACTCTTCGCGGCGATGCGGCGTGCGCGCGGGAAGTCTGCCGGCCAGGCCGGATCGGCACTGCGCAGCTTGAAGGCTATGCGCAGGGCCATCAGCAGCAGCACGCTGAAGCCCGTGGCCTTGTGTATGCCATAGAGCGTATTGGTGAGTTGATCCCACAGATTGGCCTGGCCGCGCGCGACCATCCACAGTCCGACAGGCACCAGCACGATCACGCAGACGGCAATCGCCCAGTGCACGACGCGACGAGACAAGGCATAGCGATTCATATCAACCTCCAGCGGTGTTTGTCGCAGTAGAACACAGCGGTCAAGCGGCTGCCAAAGCCTTCGCGCATGGTCTTCCAGCCTCCCGATGCGAAAAACTGATATTTGGGCGAAGTGCAGCAACAGACCTGCAAACAACTGCAGGCGAGTTTCCCATGACACTCGTCTTCCCCGAGAGCAGGCCGCTGCCCCTCAATCGGGGTAAGATGGACACCACTTTCCGGAGGCTGTCATGTACCCATCCCATTCCCCCCGCATCGCTGTGATCGGCGCCGGCATCTCCGGCCTGGCCTGTGCTGCGGCACTGGCAGAGGCCGGGCTCGCCGTGCAGGTGTTCGAGAAAAGCCGCGGGCTGTCCGGCCGCATGAGCACCCGGCGCGCCGACGACTGGCAGTGCGACCACGGCGCCCAGTACTTCACGGCGCGCGACCCGGCCTTTCGTGCCGAGGTGCAGCGCTGGATCGCCGCGGGTGCCGCCGCCATGTGGGAGCCCAGGCTGCGGGTCTACGCCGGGCCCGGCGCGGCGAACTGGACGCCGCATGTGTCGAGCGTGGAGCGCTTCGTGGGCACGCCGGGGATGACGGCGCCAGGTCGCCTGCTTGCCCGGGGGCTGCAGGTGCACACTGAGGTCTGCATCACCGGGCTGCGGCGAGACGTGGCACAGTGGCGACTGCACAGTGCGGACGGCCTCATCGACGGGGACTTCGACGCCGTGGTGCTGGCCCTGCCGGCGCCTCAGGCGCAAGCCTTGCTGGGCGACGTGGCACCCGCGCTGGCAGCGCTGGCCGGCAGTGTGACGATGCGCCCGGCCTGGGCCCTGATGCTGCGCTTCGACACGCCTCTTGCCTTGCCCTTCGACGCCGCCTTCGTCAATGCCGGACCGCTGCGCTGGGTGGCGCGCGATGCCAGCAAGCCCGGACGCGGGCCGCAGGATGTCTGGCTGCTGCATGCCACGCCTGACTGGAGTGCGCCGCGTCTGGAGTGGCCGCCAGAGCAGGTGGCGGATGCCCTGCAGGACGCCTTCGTGGCCCTGGGTGGGGCACGTGCCGAGCAGTGGCAACTGCATCGCTGGCGCTACGCGGACACCGAACGCACGCTGGGGCAGGCCTGTGTGTGGGACCTGGCACGTGGGCTCGGCCTGTGCGGTGACTGGCTGCAGGAAGACAAGGTGCAAGGCGCCTGGCGCAGCGGCCGGGCGCTGGCCACTGAGGTGCTTGCCGCAGCCACAGCGCCCCGCGTGCGACGCATCGATTTCGGCAGTGCGGACTACGCGGCAACCCTGCAACTGCGCGAGGCAGTGTTGCGCGCGCCGCTAGGCCTGACGCTGTCGGCGCAGGACCTGCGGGGTGAGGACACGCAATGGCACTTCGGCCTGTTCGACGCGGCCGGCGCCTTGCTCGCCTGCGTAGTGGCCGTGCCCGTGGCGCCGGGTGTCTTCAAGCTGCGGCAGATGGCGGTGCGGGCGGACACTCAGGGACAGGGTCTGGGCTCACGGTTGTTGGCGGAGGTGGAGACACGCTTGCAGGAACAGGGAGCCACGCAACTGCTGCTCCATGCGCGTGTGAGCGCCGAGCCATTCTATGCGCGGCAGGGCTATCGGGCGGAGTCGGAGGTATTCGAGGAAGTCGGCATCCCTCATCGGCGCATGGGCAAGACTCTCCGAACTCCCGAGCGAGGGTGAATGGGAGTTGGCCGGCAAGCGAACCATCGCTGGCACTGAACGAGGCCCTGTGGCGCTGACGGCGACGCGGGGCCGGATCGAAGCCACAAGTGAGTTCGCTTGCCAGCAAGCTCCTAATTCCGCTCCCACACTATCGCCAGATACCGCGTCCAGCCCTTCTTCACACACCACTGCAACGCCGTGCCTCCGGCCAGATTGTCCCAGTAGGCCCAGGGCAGAGGCACCCGCGTCAGCAGGCGCATCGCCCATAGAACGACAGGGTGGAAGCCGCGCAGATACCCACTCAAGTCGTGCACGGCCACCAGGCGAAAGCCGGCAGCCTCCGCGAGCGTGCGGATCTGCTCCTCACTCAACAGGGAGTTCAAGTGCCAGCCGCGCATGAAGCGTGCCACCCAGCGTTGCGCCACGGCGTCGTGGGGCGGGTGGAGCACATCGTCGCACAGCACCAGACGTGCGCCCGGCACAAGCTGCTGCGCCGCCATGTGGAAGAAGCCCGCCGCGTCGTCGGCATGCACGAAGGACTCGATGGCCCAGGCGGCGTGGCTCGGCGGCAGTGCGGGCATGGCGTTGAAACTGCCCAGGGCGAAGCGCACCCGCGTCTGCAGGCCGAGCCTGGCCGTGCGTTGCTGCGCGAGGTCCACCTGCGCCTGACTGAGCGTCACGCCTGTCACCTGTACGCCCAGCGTCTGCGCCACTGCAGTGGCTGTGCCGCCCACGCCGCAGCCCAGGTCGAGCAGATGCGCCTGGGTGTCATCCGCCGGCAGTGCCGGCTGCAGGGCATTGGCGACCAGTTGGTTCAGAAAGTCGAAGGCCTCGGCGCGCGACTGCACACCCGGAGCCCAGATGGCTCGATGAATGGCCGCAAGGTCTCCGCTGCCGCCGAGCGCGAGGAAGCGCCGCGTATTGCTGTCGTAGTAGCGGGCGATGTGGGCTTCGTCCTCACCCGCGTGGGAGCGAGCCTGCTCGCGAACGCGGGTCACTGCTGCGCACGCCCCTTGAAGCCCGGCACCAGCACGGGCGTGGCGCGCTTGTAGGCCTGATAGGCCGGGTCAGCGCCCCACTTGGCATCCGCCCGCTCCTCCAGCATGGGAATGCCGCTGATGCGGGCGATCAGGAACACCACGAACACCGGCGACAGCAGGGTCAGGTACTGCCAGCTCTGCAGCACGGGCAGCGCCACCAGGGCGGCACCCGCCCACAGGATCATCTCGCCCAGGTAGTTCGGGTGCCGCGACACGGACCACAGACCGCTGGTGATGAAGCGCTCGGCATTGGCCGGGTCGCGCCGGAAGGCGGTCTTCTGCCGGTCGGCCACCACTTCCAGCAGGAAGCCTCCCAGCCAGATGGCGACGCCGATCCAGGCAAGCGCATTCATCGGCACGCTGCGAGCGGAGGTGATGGCGGCCAGCACCGGCGCCACGGTGATCAGCACCCACAGACCGCCGAGGGTCCAGGTGAACAGGAAGCGCCAGAAGCGCGTCTTGATCTCGTTGAAGCGGCGGTCCTGCCCGGCGCGCTTGACGCGCAGGAACAGGAAACTGCCCAGGCGCAGAGACCAGGCCAGCACCATGCCCGAGAGCAGCAGCGAGCGCAGATCCTCCGTCGTGGCGCCGGCAAGCCAGTTCGCCAGCAGGATCGTGCCGATGAAGGACAGCGCGCCGGTGAGATCGAAGTAGTGCTCCGTCTGCGCCAGAAACGAGGGCACGAAGATCAGCCAGTGCAGCACGAAGCCCACTATGCCGCAGAGGATGAAGAGGGGGATGGCGCCGAGCGCGGTGTTCAGGCGCAGGCCGCTGGCACTGCCGGCGAGGCCGACCAGCGCGCCCAGCGCGATGCAGATCAGGATGCCGACGAGGCCGCGTCCGGCGGCGGAGGAAGAGGGGGTGTCACTCATGATGCGGATGTCCCTGCGGTTGTTGTGTTCGCAGTATACGCAGGAATGTGTTGAGGGGTTCACACGCCATTCAATGGCGAAGCAAGTCATTGTGATGATCGATCAAAGAGTAAACCCCAAAGACGCTCCTGCGTTTAGTCCGCATCGAATACCCGTTCCCGACAGGTCAATTGCGCATGAAGCCCTTCTGCTTTGCCATTGTGCTGGCACTCCCGTTCTTGTCGGCGGTTCAGGCGGCCGCTCAAACCGCTTCTTACGACACTGATACGGGACTGCTTTCATTACCCTCGGTCGCTGTCTCTGGCAGCACTGACTGTTATGGGGTCACCATGCGAACAACCTCGGTTCAGCCTCTCACTCTGGAGGTCTTGTCGGCAGAGAAGACCACCTGCAGAAGCGGCGAGGCAGCCATTTATAGTGCCAACGAGGGGCGGCTGACAGTGCACGCCTTGCGTCTGCCGGATGCCAGTTGTTTTGACGTCAGCTTGATTCGCGTCGCAGACCTTCCTCTGAATTTGCAGCTGGCAGCTGCGCAGGCCAGTCATTGCAGCGTCTCCGGAGTCCCTCGGCCCGGGGTGCCTCAGGGCCTGCAAGCGTCGCCTGGCAACAACAGCATTACCCTTTACTTTGCTGAGCCTGCCCTTGGAGGTGCGGTCGATAGCTATACCGCTTCCTGCGGAGACGGTCAGAGCATGGCGGCATCAACGGGTGTCGGCAGTCCCCTGGTGGTGGCTGGGCTTGCAAACGGGCGCACCTATTACTGCAGCGTTTTCGCCATCAATGTCTCGGGCATCAGCAGCATGTCAGAGCCCGTCAGTGCCATTCCTCATGGTTCCGTCAATGGCTTGACCCTCACGAGTAGTGTCGCACCCAATGGTGGCAATCTCCCCCGTGAGTACACCTGCGATGGAACAGGATCATCTCCTGCGCTTAGCTGGGACAATGTGCCAGAGGGAACCCGCGAGTTCGCGCTGTTG
>JALREE010000102.1 GCA_023256835.1 Pseudomonadales bacterium
GCTGGGCCTGATCGGCATCGGCGTGGTGGTGTTCGTCATCCCCGGCATCTATGTCGCCTGCCGCCTGGTGTTCGTGGGCTATCTGGTGATGGACGAGGGCCTGGACCCGATCGCGGCGGTGGAAGCGAGCTGGCGCATCACGCGGGGGCATGCGTTCAAGATCTTCGTGCTGGGCGTGGTGTCGATCTTCGTGTTCTTCGGCGGCCTGATGCTGTTGCTGGTGGGCGCCTTCCCCGCCTCGATGTGGATCAAGGCGTCCTTCGCCTCGCTCTATCTGGCGATCACGAATCAGCCGCGCGCAGAGACTCCAGCTGAGTCATCGCCGCAATCACCCCAGCCCGATTCGGCCCAGGCTGGTTCTGACTGACTTTCCACTTGCCCTGCAGGCGAGTGATCGGGATCTCGATGCCGACAATCGCCTTCAACAGGGCGTCGATGTAGTCGGGCGGCGCGTCGTCCACGGACCAGGGCGACGCGAGCCCGGCCTCGTGTTCCGCGCTCAACTGGCGCACCTGCTCGCGCAGCCAGGCGGCGTCGTCCAGCAGCCGCAAGGGCCCGTGAGCGTGCACCACCAGGTAGTTCCAGGTGGGCACGGCCTTGCCGTTCTGCGCCTTGCCGGGATACCACCCCGGGCTGACGTAGGCCTGGGGCCCCTGAAAGATCACCAGGGCGTCGCCGGTGAGTGCGCTGCCCACCAGCGGATTGGCGCGGGCGACATGGCCGCGCAGCACGCCGTGGCCGCCCTCCTGCGCGTGCCATTGCAGCGGGATGTGATTGGCGTCGAGCCCGTCGGCGGTCGGCGTGACCAGGGCCGCCAGCGGGTGGGATGTCATCAGGGCCTGCATGGCCACCAGCGACGGCGCCTCGAAGTGACGTGGGGTGTACAAGGCCTCAGACCTCCTGCCCAGGCTTGCCCGGCGGGTTCTCCAGAAACCACGCACTGATGCCCGGCATTTCCGGCTCGAAGCCGCCAGGCACGGCGATGTTCAGCAGCCCGGCGCGCACCTCGCCCCGGTTCTCGAAATCGTGCGGGGTACCGCCCGGCACCAGCACGAAGCTGCCCTTGGGCGCGGTGTGCCAGGTGTCACCCACGCGAATGGTGAAAGTGCCTTCCAGCACGTAGAACAGATCGTCCTCCGCATGCCGGTGCGTGCCCGGCCCGGTGCACTGCGGCTCCAGCCACCATTCGGAAATGGCAAAGCTGTGGCGAGTCTCGTCGCCATCGGCCTTGAACAGCGCGCGGATGCGGCCCATGGGCCAGTCGCGACCCTCACCGGGCTGCAGGATCACCGGCACGCGCGGCGGTTTCGCAGGCGCGTCGCCCGTGTGATCGGCCACCAGATCCAGCGCGATGCCATGCTCGAGCCAGGCCTTGCAGCCGGCCAGCACGTAGCTGAAGCCGCCCATGTTGTCGAGGGCCTGGCGGACACAACTGTCGGCATCGCCCTGAAAGCCGGACGCGGTGATGGTGACCAGGGTGGCGTCGTCACCGCGCGGCTCGAAACGCCATTCCACCGGGTCGGGCCAGGCAATGAGAATGCGCGCATTCGGCTCCAGCGCCTTCACATGAACATCGGCTGACACGCCGTACATGTCCCAGTGCCAGGTGACGCGCGCCCCGGCCTCCAGGCGGGCACTGCCCCGGCTGAACCAGAAGCGCGAGGTGACGGCCGGGTCGATGAAGGCCTCGTACACCGTGGCGACAGGGCGACGAATCAGCATCTGCGCGCGGGCGACGGGGGCGAGGGTCGGATTCATGGGGGCAGACTCAAGAAAGCGTCGGCGCGACAACAGACTGTTTCACTTGCGGGTCGGCGCGCAGACGACCTGGCAAGGACGGCGAACTCACCAGAGTTGCCGCGCGTTGAGCGCATCGGCGGCATTGACCACGCCCTGCCAGCTGCTCAAGGCATCAGGCGCCAGCGGGCGCGCCATCCAGGCATCAGGCCGCGCCAGCTCGTAAGGCGGGCGCAGCGCGTGGACGCTGGTGAAGCCGTGGCGGCTGTAATAGGCCGGGTCGCCCAGCACCATCACACATTCCACACCGTCGGCCTGCAACTGCCGGCAGCCCTCCTCAATCAGACGTGCTCCCAGGCCATCGCCCTGCCGCGCCTTGGTCACCGCCAGCGGGGCCATGATGCGCAACTGCGGGGTCGGGTGGTGGTCCAGCGTCAGCGCCGTGAACATCACGTGGCCGAGCAGGCTGTCAGCGTCCTCAGCCACCAGCGAGAGCACGGGCTGCGCCGTCGGGTCCGCCAGCAGCGCCAGCGCCAGTCGGCCCACCAGGATGCCCTCTTCGTCGCCGAAAGCCTGTTCATGCAGGGCGCGCAGGGCGGGTTTGTCGGCGTCGAGAGAGGGGCGGATGTTCATGGCAGCAAGTACCTGGAGCTTGACGGAAGCGTTACGGGCATTCTGCTGCTGCACTGGTCAATCGACAAGCAGGAAAATGTCAGTTTGTTTGACGGGCGGGCAGCATCCGTTCCAGCTCGCGCACACGAAACGCGGCCACCTGGGTCGGGTAGAGCACCTTCGCGACTATGCCGACGATGGCCTCGAGCAAGGCCTCGCGCGACAGACTCGCACCCTCTCCTGCTTCCAGCGTCGCGACCTGCTGCATGGCCGTGCGGAACGGCGGTTCCTGTTCACCGGTGATGCCGAGCGCGTCGATGTGCGCCACGATGCGCTGCCGCATCACACCACGCGCATGCCAGGCTGGGCGCCGCTGTCCGGCTGCAGCAGCCAGATGTCCTTGCCGCCCGGGCCTGCCGCCAGCACCATGCCTTCGGACATGCCGAACTTCATCTTGCGCGGCGCCAGATTGGCGACGAGCACCGTGAGCCGGCCCACCAGGCTGGCCGGGTCATAGGCCGACTTGATGCCGGAGAACACCGTGCGCAGCACCGGCGCGCCGTCGGCGCCAAGGCCCAGGTCGAGATGCAGCTTCAGCAGCTTCTCGGCGCCTTCCACGTGCTCGGCATTGACGATGCGCGCGATGCGCAGATCCACCTTGGCGAAGTCGGGATAGGCGATTTCCTCGGCGAGGGGGTCTTGCGCGAGGGGGGAAGCGGGGGTGGTTGCTGGGTGAGAGTCAGCGGCGGGCTTGTTCGCGGGCGAGCCCGCTCCCACAGGGCTGGTTCCCTCAGCAGTAGTTCCAGCAGCAGTGGCTCCCGCAGCGCCCGCGCCCGCGGAGGCCATCATCGCCGCCACCTTGTCGGGCTCCACGCGCGTGAGCAGCGGCGTGAAGGGGCCGATGCGATGCCCCAACAGCAGCGTGTCCACGCTGTGCCAGTGCAGCGGCTCGATGGCCAGGAAGGTCTCGGCGCGCACCGCCATGGCGGGCAGCACGGGCTTGAGGTAACTCATCAGCAGGCGGAACAGGTTGATGCCGGTGCTGCAGATGGCCTGCACGTCGCTCGATTGCTTGTCGGTCTTCGCCAGGATCCACGGCGCCTTGTCGGCGATGTAGGCATTGGCCTTGTCGGCCAGCGCCATGATCTGCCGCAGCGCCTTGCTGTAGTCGCGGCTCTCGTAGTGCGCGGCGATGTCGTCCTTCGCGGACTGGAACTCGGCCACCAGTGCAGGCTC
>JALREE010000218.1 GCA_023256835.1 Pseudomonadales bacterium
AGGTGCAGCTTGGCGTAGGCCTTGTCGACTTCGTAGCCCAGTTCGGAGTTCAACATCCACTCGGGGGAGTCCACCACGGTCTTGCCGGAGGTGTTCACCACCGTGGTGCCGCTCAGGTAGTCGTCGTCGATGGTGGACAGGTTGTAGCTGGCGGAGTTGTACCAGTTGATCTGGTCATTCACCTGCCAATCAATGCCTGTCTCGATGCCCTTGGAGGTCACGCTGCCCACGTTGGCCAGCGCGTTGAACGCACCGATGATGGCGGAGCCTTGCTGGATCGCGAGCAGACGGTCGTCGAAAGTCACGTGGTAGGCGGTCACCACGCCTTCCAGGTCATTCATGCGGAAGCGATAGCCCATCTCGAAGCTGGTGGCGGTTTCCGGTTCGATCGTGTCCTTGATCGCATTGAAGCCCGCCTGTGTCGCGGAGAACGGCGAGGTGCCGGTGGCCGAGCCAATCAGCGCGCGCACGTTCTTGGCGGCCGCGCCGAAGACTTCGCTGTCGGCGTTCAGGTCGTACACAAAGCCGACTTGGGGCAGGAAGCCTTCGTCGGTGTCGATCTTGCCTGTCTTGTTGTCGCCCACGATCGTGCTGGCCTTCACATCCACGTTCACGCTCTTGAAGCCGAACTCCAGACGCAGGGCGTCCGTGGCCTGCCAGATGTCCTTCACGTGCAGCTGCGTGGTCTGGGTATTGAAGGCGTACTCCCACTGAGTGCGCAGCGGATTGCGCTGGAACTTGAGGAAGTCCCGAGTCGGGAACGCCGCATTGGGCTCGCCATAGAAGCGGCGGGCCTGCTCGAAGTCGTTGTCTTCCAACCAGAGGCCGGCGCTCAGTGTGTGCGCACCCGCCTCGTAGCTCAGCTCACTGATGAAACCGGATCGGTCGATCTGGTATTCCGTGGTGCGAACGGTCAGCGGCGCGCCACCCGGGGTCGGCACATAGGGGGTGCCCCACAGACCCTGGCCCTCGTTGTCGTGGAAGTAGGCCGTGGCGTTCAGTGCGAGCGCGTCGTTCACCGGCAGATCGAGCTTCACGTAGGACAGATCGTCCTTGCGCAGGCCGGCCGCGTTCCAGTAGGCGTCATCCAGGCTGTTCACCGCCCCGGTGAAGGTGCCGCGGGCGGCAGCGACGGCGCGGGCGTAATCGGGGAAGTAGTTGTCCCAGTCGCGGCCCAGACGACGGATCATGTCCTTGGACATGTCCTGATAGTCGTTCTCGGCACGGTCGGAGTCGCTGTAGAACGCCGTCAGCGTGCCCTGTCCGATGGGCTGCACCAGTTTCAGGTTCACGTAGTCCTGATTCTGTTCGCCGGCGCCCTTCCACTTGTCGGCATCCTGGGTGGCCGTGCTGAGGAAGACGCGCGTGCCGGTGGCCAGAGTGCCGCTGTCCAGGCGCAGGAACACGCGGCGTGCGGCGTCACTGCCGACCGTGGCATTGGTCATGATGCCGAAGCTGTCCTCCGGGTCGGCCGAGGTGAATTCCAGGGTGCCCCCCAGGTTGCTGGTCGAGGCCGTGGCCAGGGCGCCGGCGCCCTGGGAGAGTGACACGCGGCCCATGTTCTCGGACATGATGGCGCGGCTGATGTGCAGGCCGTTGTGGTTGGCGTAGGACATGTCGCCCAGCGGCACGCCATCCAGCGTGAAGCCCATCTGGTTCTGATTGAAGCCGCGCACCACGATGCGGGTGGACCACTCGTAGGCACCGTAGGGGTCGGCGGACTGGAAGTTCACGCCTGGCAGTTTCTCGATGGACTTGAGCGGGCTGGTACCGGCAGGGAACTGGGCCAGCTGCTCGGCATTCAGGCTCTGCACCTGACGGGTCTGGCCCTGACCGAAGACGCTGATCTCCTGGATCTCGGGCGTCTGCTGGGCAAGGGTGTAATCGGTGGAAACACTGGCAAGGGCAGCCAGGATGGCAAGACTCAGGGGTGACACAGG
This sequence comes from Pseudomonadales bacterium, assembly GCA_023256835.1. Classification (GTDB taxonomy): domain Bacteria; phylum Pseudomonadota; class Gammaproteobacteria; order Pseudomonadales; family Pseudohongiellaceae; genus UBA5078. The sequence continues at coordinate 1,941 of JALREE010000218.1, forward strand.
GCGCTTGGGTGTGGGGCAGCGTGCAGGACGTGCGATCAACATAGGGTTCTCCCGGTTATTGTGGAAAAGCCTCGCGATTGTGCGGTGCCCAGATGACAGCCAGCCTGCAGCAGCTTGACGCTTTCGCGACAGTTTTGTGGCAATGGCCGCGCTGGCAGCTGACCGGACGACAGGGTAGAGTGCCGCTCAGCTCCCTGAACTCTCGCCGTCGAGTGCCGCACCTTGGAAAGCCTGTTCCAGTCCATCAACGCGCTGTTCCGCTTCATCCAGCCCATCTCCGACGGCGTGTGGAACTTCCCCCTGCAGTTTGCGTGGTATG
>JALREE010000292.1 GCA_023256835.1 Pseudomonadales bacterium
CTCGATGCCGCGGTCGCCGAAGCCGGTGCGCTGCTTGATCACCGCGTGCTGCACCTTGCCCTGGAAGCCGAAGGTCCAGTCGAAGGAATCGTCCTCGTTGTGCGTCAGCACAAGGTGCTTGGCATTCACGGTGCCGCCGAAGAACTCGACGCCGTCATCGGAGCTGCCGTGCACCTGCACGTAGTCCACGACTGTGCCGCTGCCGACGCCCTGGAAGGCGATGCCGTTCAGTTCGTTGGTTTCCGTGATGTTCTGGCCGGGGTACTTCACGATCACGTAGTTCAGCGTGCCGCTGCTGTCTGTCGGGTTGTTGCCGCCGTACTTGCCGGTGGAGCCTTCGCCTTCCAGTTCGCACAGTGCAGTGCCAGCCGCACAGCCGTTCACCGGGGCGTTGCCGTTGATGATGATGCCGCCCCAGCGACCGGTGGTCGTGGCAGTGGCTGTGGCTTCCCCGTCGTAGGTGAAGGTGATCGGGGCGGCTTCGCTGCCCAGGGCTTCGATCTTGGAGCCGCGACGGATGACCAGGAAGTTCAGGCCGACCGGGCTGATCACCTTGACGCCGGCGTCGATGGTCAGCGTGGCGGAGTTCGTGTTGTCGCCGCCGATGAATACCGCGCCATTGAGCAGGTACACGTTGTTCGCGTTCAGGTGGGTGTTGCTGGAGATGGTGCCAGTCAGCATGCACACGGGCTTGCCATCGAAGGTGCCGCCAGTGGACAGGGTGGTGTTGGTCGGGCAGCCGGCCGCGGGCTTGGCGGCGATGGAGAAGGAGATCGGGCTGCCGGTATAGGCCAGCGTGCTCACGTCGTTGTTGGTGTAGTAGCCGAAGAAGACCTGGAAGCTCAGGCCGGACAGACCGGAGTTCACGCCAATCAGGTCGTTCAGGATGGTGACTGGCTCGGAGGCCGCCAGTGTCTTCACTGCGAAGGGCTGCAGGCCGCTGACCTGGCCATTCCAGGGCAGGAAGAAGCCGCCGGAAACCATCTGGTAGACGCCCATGCCGGGGATCTGCACCAGTGCCACGAGGGAGCCTTTCTTGCCGACGTCGGCAGGCGCCACCTTGATGGTGCCCATCACGTCCACGGCGGCGCTGCTGGCTGCGCTGCTGATCCAGGAGGAGCCGTTGTTGATGGTGGCACCGCCGGTGAAGGAGGCCGTTGTGGCGCCGCCGCTGGCGGTTGCGCCGGCCAGTGCCGGCTCGACTGCTTGTGCGGAGAGGGCGGCCAGGCTCAGCGCGACGGCGCTGACGGCAGAGTAAAGGGCTTTGCGTGTGAAGGTCATGGTGACTCCTGTAGTCCAGTCTCGAAGTGAGCGGATGGCGTTGAGAACGTTTTACAGGCGGAATGCTAGACAGCATTTATTGCAGTCTGGCGACATGCAGATGACAGATTCTTGACAATTCCCAAGTGCGTCGGGGGCAGGACTGTTCTTGGTCTGTGCACAGGGCCGCCGCGATTTCGGGACTCAGTTCGCAGAAAGTGCGAATGCGCGCCGATTCAGGCATGTTTTTGCTGCAGAATGCTCTGCGACCCGGGCTATAATGCGCGCGCTTTTTGACACTTGGGCACACCACAGGAGATACCATGAAAAAGACTTGCAAAACTGCAGTGCACTTGCTGCTGGCGACCGGCGCACTCACGCTGGGTGCCGCGGCAATGGCAGACGAAGGCCAGTTCTACATCGCGCCGGGAGTGCAGTGGCTTGACTTCGATTCAGAGCGCATGCTCGACAACCAGACCGGCTTCACTCTGGGACTGGGCTACGACTTCACGAATCGACTCAGCGGCGAAATCAATGTCTTCGACATGGACCTCGACGGCACAGGTCCGGACGATGACGTCTTCCACTACCGCTTCGATCTGCTCTACACCTTCGCGCGTCAGATGGGCACGCTGACCCCGTTCTTCGTGGCTGGCGCGGGTCACAACGATTACTCCCGCAACGAGGAAACCGTGTGGGACGCTGGTGTGGGCGTGAAGTACCAGATCAACGAGAACCTGGTGCTGCGCACGGCACTGCGCAAGTTCTGGGGCATGGACGAGCACATGCATGACTACGGCATCGACATGGCCCTGGTCTACAGCTTCGGCGGCAGTGCAGCGCCTGCGCCGCGTGCGGCAGCGCAGGCAGCTCCGGCTCCTGCAGCAGCACCGGCTGATGATGATCGTGACGGCGTGGTGAATGCCAGCGACGCCTGCCCTGACACGCCGAGCACCCACCGTGTGGATGCCCGCGGCTGCTCGATCCCCGTGCAGGAAGTGGCCCGCATCACCCTGAACGTGCAGTTCGATTTCGACCAGTCCGTCGTCAAGCCCGAGTTCAATGACGAGATCCAGCAAGTGGCTGATTTCCTGCGTCAATACCCGGACACCGTCGCCTCGCTGGAAGGTCACACCGACTCCATGGGCACCGACGAGTACAACCAGAGCCTGTCCCAGCGTCGCGTTGACGCCGTGCGTCAGGTGCTGATCGACCAGTTCGGCATCGCTGCCAACCGCCTGCGTGCCCAGGGCTTCGGCGAATCCCGTCCGGTCGCCAGCAATGACACTGCCGATGGCCGCGCGCAGAACCGTCGCGTGGAAAGTGTCATCACCACGACCTTCGAGCGCTTCGAGCAGCGTTGAGAAGTCGGCCGGTCCGCGACCACAACCCCCGGAGCTGCAGAGCTGCTGGGGTTTTCGTTTCGCGGTCCCGGCCATCTCGGGCTCGGGCAGAGCCCTCTGGCACAGGTGAGCAAGTGAGCGCAACGTTCCCGCCAACATGGCCCGGCCTCGACGCCGCCGGTCTGCTTTGGAAATCCGCCGCCGAGGTGGTGCCAAGGCCTGCGCCCGCCCTGCAATCCTGGCTGCTGGACCCAGGCTCCCTCACGGCCCGACTCAAGACACTGGCCGGGCCGCAGTTTCGGGTCCGCGTACTTGAACAGGGCTGGGTTCATCACTGTTCCCCTGCGCTGTTGCAGTGCTTTGCGCCCCATGTCGCGCGTCAGCGGATGTGGTCGCGCAAGGTGCTGCTGCAGTGCGGACAGACTCCCTGGGTCGCCGCACACTCCCTGATTCCGCTCAGCAGCATGCAGGGGCCGCTCAAGCGCCTGCGTCGGCTGGACGAGCGCCCCCTGGGCGAGTTCCTTTTCCGCGAACCGAGCATGCAGCGCTTTCAACTGGAACTGACGCAAGACGCCGGGATCTGGGGTCGGCGCTCCCTGTTCTATCTGCACGGCCGCCCCTTGCTGGTAGCCGAGTTCTTTCTGCCCGCCCTGCTGCAGGCTGCTGAGGCGGCGCCTTCCTCGTAAGCGCTTTGCCGGCTTCGGACGCGCTGCGGTGCTCAAGATCGAGCCGGCGCCGATTCACGGATGGCCTGCACCATAGTTTGCTTCTTGCAGCGCGCTCACTTGCGCGCCGCGGGCATGCGCACTGTCAGCAGCACGTTCTCGGCGCGCACCGGCACGCCGTCGCGCATGGCCGGGCGAAATTGCAGCAGTTCGGTGAGCTTGCGCAGCTTCACCCGATTGGGCGTGTTGTCAGGGGTGACGGCCAGGTATTCCAGATTGCCCACCTGGCCGTTGCTGCGCACATTGAAGCGCAGTCTGGCCTCCAGCGTGCCCTCCGGGCCGCCCGCGTCGCCCTGCAGGCCGGGGATCAAGGTCGAGATCAGATTGTAGTCTTCCAGGGTGTAGGACACGGGCTCGGCCACGTGCTGGCAGGCGGGAAGGGCTGCGTCGACGCTGGCATGGAAGACGGTGAGCGGCAGCATGACCGGGCATCGAGTGAGTGCCGCGATCCGTTCTGTCGCCACGCCAGCCTCCGCCAGCAGCGCCAGGGCGTCCTGATAGGACATCATCGCCGCCCCGGCTGACGAGGAGCCGCGCTGCATTCCGGCGAAACTGCCGGGGCGGTCCTCGAACTGGGTGCGCATCAGCACCGAATCCCCCATGGCCATCAAGGCCATGGCTTCGGCCTCGCGATTGCCGCTGCCGGCATAGATGTCGCGGATGCGCTCGAGCTCCTCGTAACTGGCACCCATATTGGCCTTGAAGGAGCGCTCGATGACCGTGCTGGCGCGCGAGCCATAGAGCGCCTCGACTTCCGCCACGCCCAGTCCTCCTGCGGCACTGCCTGCGCCGAGCGCTCCGCGATTGCGCACGCCTTCGGTCTCCAGCATCAGCGCCTGCGAGGTGTCGTCGGTCAGCATGATCGCCAGGGCGATGTACAGCTCGGCCACGGACTTGTCATACAGATAGGGCACCAGCGCCTCGCTGTCTGCGCCATGCTGTTCCTCGGCAAGCTCGGCGGCCTTTTCTTCCATGAGGCTCAGGCGGACCAGGTGGTGGGCTTCGCGCACGTGCTCGTCCTTTTCCAGGGCCTGCAGATGCCAGGCGCCGATCTTCTTGAGCCCGGCCAGACGGGCCTCGACAGGCAGCGTGTCGTCCCGTTCGTAGAGCCAGCTCAGATACTGCAGGGTGTCATCGATGCGTCCCCACTGGCCCTGGCGGGACTGCAGCTCGAGCAAGGTCTCGATGACGGGAATCTGTTCGGGAGAGTACAGGCCATGGGTGATGCGCTGAATCTGCAGCTGTTGGTCCAGCAGGCTGACGGCGTCGTCGAAGCGTTCGTTCTCGATGTGCACGCCGATCAGGTCATCGAGCGGCTCCAGCAGGCGCTGGTCGAAGGGGCCATGGGCGCTCTGCAGGGCGCTGAGTGCCTCTTCGTAGCGGGCGATGCGGGCCTCCATCTCGAGGGCGCGCTGCATGGCCGGGGACAGATCGTCATCCTGCGCCTGACTCGTCATGCCAGGCAGCAGCAAGGCAATGGCGGCGGCCGTCAGCGCCTTGCGCAGACGTGCAGATCGATGGACAGCCTGCGGGGGCAGTGCGTGCATGCCGCGATTCGCCTTGATCGAGTGGTTGACACGACCAAGTAGATCACATAGATTCGCGCGCCTCAAACCCGGCGTGCACTTTTGCACCAATGCGGATCCGCCCCATGAACACGACTCCACACCGCCTCCTCGCCCTTGCCATGGCAGCTGCCATGTCAGCCGCGCGTGCAGCCGCGGCGCGTCGTCGTGCGCGCGCGCGTGACGCCCATTCAGCGCAGATGTCGGAGACCTTCTAAGCACCCTTGCAGTACCCCAACAGAACCTCCAGGCGTCGCGCGACTCCGGGAGGTTTTTTTTTGCCTTGAAGAAAGCCGGAGGGCTTATGAACACGATCGAGATTGAGGACAGCCTCGCGCTGTCTGTCTGCATGAAACAGCCAGTGGCCTTCGAGCGCGGACTGGGCGCCCGCGTCTGGGACGAGCAGGGCCGCGCCTTCCTGGACTTCACCGCTGGCTGGGGCGTGACCTCGCTGGGGCATTCCCATCCGGTGCTGGTGGCGGCCATCGCCGAGCAGGCCGGCAAGCTGATGCAGAACCCCAATTCCGGTTTCACCTATTCCCCGGTGCGCGCGAAGCTGCTGCAGCAACTGCAGCAGGTGCTGCCTGCCGGCCTGGTGCGGGTCTTCTTCGCCAACAGTGGCGCGGAGGCCAACGATGCCGCCGTGAAGCTGGCGCGCAAGGTGACCGGGCGCAGCAAGCTGCTGGTGGCGTCCAATTCCTTCCACGGGCGTACCCTCGCCACCCTGTCACTGTCCGGCGGACCTGAGAACGGGGCGCGCTTCTCGCCCCAGGTGCCCGGTCATCAGTTCCTGCCCTTCGGTGATGCCGACGCGCTGTGTGCCGCCATGGACGAGCAGGTGGCGGCCGTGTTGCTGGAGCCGGTGCAGGGCGAAGGCGGCGTGCGAGTCCCGGCGCCGGACTATCTGCCAACGGTGGCGGCCCTGTGCCGGGAGCACGGCGCCTTGCTGATCGCTGACGAAGTGCAGACAGGCTTCTGCCGCACGGGCAGCTTCTTCGCGGTCGATGCCGCAGGCGTGCAGCCCGATATCCTCACCATGGGCAAGGGCATCGCCGGGGGCTTTCCCCTGGCGGCGTTCGCCGTCACCGCCCGGGTGGCAGCAGGGGTGGCGAAGGGCGATCACGGCGGAACCTACTGCGGCAACCCTCTGGCCTGCGCGGCCGCCAGTGCCGTGGTGGACTATCTGGTGTCCCACGATGTGGCCGGGCGGGTGGCGCGGCTGGGGCTGCGTGCGCTGCAGGATCTGCAGCAACTGGCAGACAAGTATCCGCAGCTGCTGCGCGAGGTGCGCGGCAAGGGCCTGTTGCTGGGCTTGCAGCTGCACAGCGATGCCCAGGTGAGCGCCCTGACGGAGGCGGCGCTGGCGCGCGGCCTGCTGGTGACGCCCACCCGCAATGCCGTGCTGCGCCTGATTCCGAGCCTGCTGCTGGAGCCGGCGGAGTGGGAGGAGGGACTGGGTATTCTGCGCAGTGCCTGTGGCGACGTGCTGGCGCGGCCCGGCACTGCCGTTCGGGCAGCCTGACCCTGTCACCCGGGAGACTGGCGGCAGTCTGTCACGGGATTGAGTAAGATGGCCGGCGCGCGGACTTCAGTCGCGCGCTCACAAGGAGAGTCACCCATGCAGTCCACGAAGATCGTGCTGGCCCGGCGTCCGGTCGGCGAACCCGAGGATGCCTGTTTCGGCATCGTCCATGAAGACATTCCCGCACTCGGTGAGGGGCAGATCCTGATCAAGGTCCTCTGGCTGTCGCTGGACCCGTACATGCGCGGCCGCATGAACGATGCCAAGTCCTATGCCAAGCCGCTGGAGATTGGCGACATCATGCCGGGCGAGACGGCCGGGGTGGTGGTGCAGTCGCGCTCCAGTCGCTATGCGGTGGGCGACCATGTCACGATTCACAAGGGCTGGCGCAACCTCATCTTAGCCGATGACACTGATCCGATACTGATGAAGGTGGATCTTGCCAATGGCACGCTCTCGGCCCATCTGGGAGTGGTCGGCATGCCAGGACGCACCGCGTATTTCGGCCTGCTGGAGCTTGGCCGCCCGCAGGCCGGCGAAACCTTGGTGGTGGCGGCGGCCTCCGGCGCCGTCGGCTCGGTGGTGGGCCAGATCGCGAAACTCAAGGGTCTGCGTGTGGTGGGCATCGCCGGCGGCGAGCAGAAGTGCCGTCATGTGCGTGAGGAGCTGGGTTTCGACGAGTGCCTGGACTATCGCGAGCCGCAGCTGGCCGAACGTCTGGCAGCGGCCTGTCCGCGGGGCATCGACATCTATTTCGAGAACGTGGGCGGGGATGTCACCCGTGCCGTGGGGCCACTGCTCAATCCCGGCGCGCGCGTGCCCATCTGCGGCTATGTCTCCCACTACAACGACAAGGACATCAGTCAGTCGGTGCTGCCGGCCGATATCCTGAAGTCGCTGCCAGTGGTGCCCGAGCACCGCTTCTTCCTGGTCAGCGAGTGGTTTGCGCGCTGGCCCGAGGCCACGCGGCAGCTGGGGCAATGGGTCAGGGAAGGCCATATCCAGTACCGGGAGACGGTGGGCGAGGGGCTCGAGAAGGCGCCGGAGTATTTCCGTGGCCTGCTGCGCGGGCGCAATCTTGGCAAGCAGTTGGTGAAGGTGGCGGAGGCCTAGACCCGGGCTCGCGTGGTGCACGCCTCAGGGCTGCGCCTGCGTGTGCGGCATCAGGTGGATCAGCTCGCCGCGCAGACGCACCTGCAGGGTCTGTCCCTCCGCCAGGGCATGGCGCCTGGCCACATGGCGCGGCACGCTCATCGTGAGCGTGTCGCCGCCGCACAGCAGCATCACCCGCAGCTGTTCTCCCAGGGCCAGGATGCGTGTCACCTGCACCGGCACGGCATTGTCCAGCGCCTGCTGCTGTGTCGACTGGCTGCCGAGCAGCATCACGCCAGTGCCGGGAACCGCCCACATCACCGCATCGCCGGGCACCATGTGCGACTGGCGGGCAATCCGCAGTTCCCGCTCCTGCCAGCTCAATACACTGCACTCCTGCTCGTGACGCAGCAGGATGCCGGCGAACAGATTGCGCATCCCCAGCATCCTGGCCACGGCCGCGCTGGCCGGGGCCCGCAACAGTTCGTCCGGGGTCGCCGTCTGCAGGATGCTGCCATGATCGAGCATGCACATGCGGTCGGCGAGCAGCGTCGCCTCGTCCAGATCATGGGTGACCAGGATCACCGGCATGCGCAGTTCCTCGCGCAGCTCCGCCAGCTCGTGGTACAGGGTCTCGCGGGTGGCGCGATCCACGGCCGAGAAGGGTTCGTCCAGCAACAGGATCTGTGGCTCCCGGGCCAGTGCGCGGGCTACGGCCACGCGCTGCTGCTGCCCGCCCGACAGTTCTCGCGGCAGCCGTTCTTCCAGACCCTGCAGGTGCATGCGCGCCAGCCAGCGTCGCGCACGCAGCCGGCGCTCTCCCGCAGGCAGCTCGAGCATCGCCGCCGCCACATTGTCCAGTGCGCTCAGGTGCGGGAACAGCGCGAACTGCTGGAACACCATGCCCACTCGACGCTGCCGGGTTGGCATACAGAGCCGCGATTGGCTGTCGAACCACACCACGCCGTTGCATTCGATCCGACCCTGAACACTCTGATGCAGCCCGGCGATGCTGCGCAGCAGCGTCGTCTTGCCACTGCCCGAGGGACCGACCAGCGCGAGCACCTCGCCCGGCGCGCAGTGCAGTGTGGCATCCAGGGGAATCGGCGCGTGCTGCCGCACGCTCAGGTGCAGACCGTCAGACATGGGCTTGTCTCGTCTGCAGTCGTGACGTGGCAAGGTAAGACAGGCTGATCGCCGCCAGGGAAATGCCGAGCAGCACCGCGGACATCAGCCCGGCGGCCTCGTTGTCGAAGGCCTGCACGCGGTCATAGATCGCGATGGCGATGGTGCGGGTCTCGCCCGGGATGCTGCCGCCCACCATGAGCACCACGCCGAATTCACCCAGGGTATGGGCGAAGGTCAGCACCAGGGCCGACAGGATGCCTGGCCAGGCCAGAGGCAGTTCGATGCGCAGCAGGATCTGCCAGGGGCTCATGCCGCAGCAACGGCCCGCTTCGCGCACTTCCGGCGCAATCGCCTCGAAGGCGCGCTGCATCGGCTGGATGGCGAAGGGCAGATTGAAAATGACCGAGGCGATCAGCAGACCGGCGAAGGAGAAGGTGAGCTGCTGTCCGAACACGGCCTCCCAGGCGCGGCCGAAGGGCGAACCGGCGCCCATGGCCACCAGCAGGTAGAACCCCAGCACGGTGGGCGGCACCACCAGCGGCAGAGCTACCAGCGCTTCCAGCAGACTCTTGCCCCGCACCGGCGTCCAGGCCAGGCGTCGACCCGACCAGATGCCGATGGGCAGCAGGATCAGCATCGTCCAGAGGGACAGTTCCAGGGATAGCAGCAGGGCGGTCCAGTCCATGTCCGCTCAATCCTCGGCCGGTACGGCGAAACCGTGGCGACGCAGAATGGCCTGCGCTGCCGGCTGCTGCAGATAGTCGTAAAACGCGGCAATGGCCGGCGAGGCATTCTTCAGCATCACCATGCGCTGGCGCAGCGGGCTGTGCCAGTGCTCGGGCAACAGGGCATAGGTGCCCAGCGCCGCCACATTCGGAGCCAGTGCCAGCGAGTAGGCGATGATACCCCCCTGGGCGTTGCCGGAGGCCGCGAACTGCGCGGCCTGCGAGACATTCTCGCCCAGCACGAGAGCCGGTTGCAGGGCATCCCACAGTCCAGCGTGACGCAGGGCTTCCTCGGCGCGGGCGCCATAGGGCGCGTGTTCCGGGCTGGCGATCGCGAAGCGGCGGATCTCGCCCCGCTGCAGGGCGGCGCGCAGGCCGTTCAGATCGGCGTCCACCGCCAGCGGCGAGCCTTGCGGGGCAAACACCGCGAGGCGCCCGATGGCATAAAGCTGGCCTTCGTCGCGCGTCAGACCTTGCTCGGCGAGCCGGGTCACGAAGCTTTCGTCGGCCGACAGGAACAGCTCGAAGGGCGCGCCTTCGACAATCTGCCGATAGAAATTCCCTGAGGAGCCGAACACCAGCTGAATCGGGTGTCCGCGGTCGCGCGCGAACAGTGTCTGGACTTCCTGCAGCGCGAACTGCAGATCGGAGGCGGCCGCCACGGTCGGTGTCTGCCCATGGCCGGCCGTGAACGGCAGCAAGCAGGCCAGGACGATGGCGCCGAGGCGGCGCAGCGGTCGGACGGGGGACATCAGAGACGCTCCAGAGAGGGGGGCGGAACCATGCGCTGTATCATTTCATATACAGCGCAGGGGCGTCCAGCCGGGCGTCGGCAGGGCTCAGGACAGCCAGTCGAAGTGGCGCGTGAGCGCCGTCAGCTTGAAGCCGCGGGTCTGCTCGCGGGCCTCGGGGTTGGTGTCGTACTTCACATCAGGGCCCTGCAGCAGGCGGGTCTGGAAGCTGTCGAGGTCGAACATGACCAGGCTGGCCCGTTCGTCCTGCCCTTGCAGCGAGGCAGGGGCGAGGCGCGGGGCCTGGGCGAACAGCAGGGCACGGTCCAGGGGCGACCATTGCAGGTTGTAGATCACGTCCTGCGTGCTGAGGACTGTCACGGGGGAATTCGGCAATTCCATGGAACCCAGCAGCAGGCTGGAGCCCTCGTCCCCGTAGCGCACCATGGCGAAGAGACGGCCATCGCTGGACACCACGGGCTGCGTGCCGGACAGCGGGCTGATCTCGAGCCCCGGTGTCGCGTCATCCACCAGCGTGGCTGACGCCGGCTCGAACCGTCCGCCCAGTCCGCGCTGGGCAGCCGTCTCGCTGCTCAGCGTGATGTCGGCCAGCGGATAGGCGGCCGGCGTCGTGGCGTCGGCTGTCAGCAGGCTTTGCGCCCCAAGAAGCATGACGGCGCCGAGTGCCAGGCTCAAGGCTCCCCCCAGCAGCGGCCGTGCCGGCCCATCCATGCGCAGGTGCGGCATGCCTGCGGCAGGTCGCAGCAGGACCGGCTGGGCAGCGGCGGGTTTGCTGTCGCAGTTCATCTGCACGTCCTGCACGCGGCAATGGGAGGCCAGCCGGTAGCCGGTCTTGGGGATGGTATCGATCAGCGAGGCATCCGTGCTGTCGGTTTCCAGACGCCGGCGCAGTTCGGAAACGGCCCGAGTCAGGGAATTCTCGTTCACCACCACGCGCGGCCACAGCTGCTCGATCAGGCTCTCGCGGCTCAGCACGCGTCCGGGTGTCGCACATAGCAGGCACAGCAGGCGCATCAGGCGCGGCTCCAGCGAGCGCAGCTCGCCGCTGTCCAGGTGCTGCAGCTGGCGGCTTGCCGGGTCGACGCGCCAGCACTGCAGAATGAAGGCGCTGCTGCGGGCCTCCACGGCAGGGGAGTGGGTATCGGCACTGCGATGGGTGTCACTCATGTCGGCCTCTGCGCTTGCGCGCGCTGGAATCGGTCGCAGGTCGTCACCTGCGCGATGTCTTCTCTTTACGCTGTACGTCTTTTATCCCGATTTGGCTCAGCTTTCCAGTGTGGGACGGTGCTTCGCCTGTTTCTTCACATTTTCTGGATGAAAACTTCAGCTTTTCCACAGGTATTTCCTTCTCTGCGACCGCACTGTAGCGCCATGAGCTGCTGCAGGGCGGCTCCAAGGTTCGATCATCCGTATTACGCAAGAGAGGTGTCTGCGATGAACAAACGTGTCGTGAGTCTGGTGTTCATGTTGGGGCTGAGCGCGTTCGCGTCAAGTTCATCCTTTGCCTTGAGCGAAGAGGCTGCTGGCAACGGGGTGCCGTCGCTGGCGCCTATGCTGGAGCAAGTGACGCCGGCGGTGGTCATCATCTCCACCGCACGCACTGCCCCGGCCCCCGAGTCCCTGCGCTTCCTGGATGAAGAGGATATGCGCCGCTTCTTCAGCGATCCCTCGGCCCCCCCGGGCCAAAATCGTCAGCCCTCCCTGCGCGGCGCCGGCTCGGGCGTGATCGTGGACGCCGACAAGGGCTATGTCGTGACGAATCATCACGTCATCGACGAGGCCGACGTGATCACTGTCGAGCTGCAGGATGGGCGCGAGTTCACGGCGAAACTGCTGGGCAGCGATGCCAGCACCGACGTGGCCCTGCTGCAGATCGAGGCCGACAACCTGCAGGAGCTGCCTTTCGCCAACATGGAGGATCTGCGCGTGGGGGATTACGTGGTGGCCGTCGGCAACCCCTTCGGACTCGGGCAGACCGTGACGCAGGGCATCGTCAGCGCGCTCGGACGTTCCGGACTGAACAACGAGAACTACGAGGACTTCATCCAGACCGATGCCGCCATCAACATGGGCAATTCCGGCGGCGCGCTGGTGGACCTGGAAGGTCGGCTGATCGGCATCAACACCGCCATCATCAGCGGCACTGGCACCAATGCCGGGATCGCCTTCGCCGTGCCGGTGGACATGATCGCGTCGGTAGTGACGCATCTGGAGCGTGACGGTGAGGTGCGTCGCGGCCAGCTGGGGGTGCAGATCCAGGATCTGAACGCCGCGATGGAGCAGGCGCTGCAGACGGGTGCCGGCAAGGGCGCTCTTGTCACCAGCGTGGTGCCCGGCAGTGCGGCTGAAGCCGCCGGCATCCAGGCCTCCGATGTCATCGTCGAAGTGGATGGGCGTCGCATCGAGAGCGGTCGCGAGTTGCGCAACATGATCGGCCTGATGCGCCGTGACCAGGAAGTGGAGCTGCTGGTGTACCGCGATGGCGAGGCCCAGCGCATCAGCGCGGTGGTGGGCGGTGGTCAGCCAGCCGTGGCTGCCAGCACGCAGGACAGCGGCCGTGCGCTGGCCGACCCGGTCTACCAGGGCGCCCAGCTGCGCAGCCTGGATGAGGTGGCAGGGGCCGGCGGGCGACGAGGCGTGGAAGTGGTCAGCGTCGAGCAGGGCAGCCCTGCCTGGCAGGCCGGTCTGCGCGCCGGCGACGTGATCTACGAGGTCAATCGCAGCGAGGTCGCCACGCTGCAGGAATTCAATCAGCGCGTCGACGCCGATGCGCCCGTGACCGCCTTGAGCGTGCTGCGCGATAACCGTCGCATGCTGGTGATCATGTCCTGAATTTGCATCACCAGTGCAAGGCGAGGGTGACAGGTTTCAACACTGTGCCTGACTTTGGCCGGCTGCGGGGCACCCCCAGCCGGCATTTTTTTGCAAAATTCCGGCACCATGCTATTTTCCCGCCCCATCTGCCGTGTGCTTCCGGGGTCTTTCGTCTTGTCAGCTTCCCTTTCCTGTTCTCGTGTTGTGCTGTGGGCCGCCGCCCTGCTTGTTCCCGTTTCACTTTGCGCCCAGACACCGGGCTACGCCCAGTATGCGCAGTGGCTCAATGCCAGCGTCGCGGCCAGCACCGTGCCCGGTGTGGCCATGGCGGTGGTGAGTGCCGATCGGGTGCTGGATGTACAGACCTGGGGCGTGCGCGCCATTGATCAGCCAGCCCCCGTTGACGCGAGCACACTGTTCCGCATCGCCTCGGTGTCCAAGACCTTCGCTGGCGCAGTGGCCGCCACCCTGGTGCACGAACGCAAGCAGGACTGGGACACGCCGCTGACGAGCATCCTGCCGCAGCTCGCCATCGGCACCGAGCCCAGCAGCCGGAGCCTGACCCTGCGCCATGTGCTGAGTCACTCCACTGGGCTCATGCCTCATGCCTTCTCCAACATGTTGGACGCCGGTGTGGCCTATCAGAAGATCCAGGAGAAATTCTCCGAGATCCCCACGGTCTGCCAGCCCGGTCGCTGCTACGGCTACCAGAACGTCGTGTTCTCCCTGGTGTCCGACGTGGTGCAGGTGTCGGAACACATTCCGTATGAGCAGTTTGTCGAGACCCGCTTGTTCGAGCCGCTGGGCATGACGCGGGCCTCGATGACCCTGGATGACTTCCTGGCGGACACCAATGTCAGTGCGCCCCACCAGCGCCGGGGCGAACAGTGGCAGACGGTGAGCACCAATGCAGCCTATTACACTGTCGGCCCCGCTGCCGGGGTGAATGCCAGCCTCAATGACATGATCCTCTGGGCTCAGGCCAATCTGGGTGCCTTCCCCGAGGTGCTGCCGCCCGAGGTCCTGGCTCAGCAGCACGCCCCCGTGGTGGAAACGCCCCACGGCAATTACTTCAATCGCTGGCCCAATCTCGAACAGGCCTGGTACGGGCTCGGCTGGCGCGTCTTCGACTATGCCGGGCAGCGGGTTGTCCACCATGGCGGCGGGGTGCGGGGGTTTCGCACGGAGCTGGTGCTGGTGCCGGCCCTGGATATCGGCATGATCGTGCTCTTCAACGCCGAGACGCCGCTGGCCAACGACGTGGTGCCGCATTTCCTCGATGCCATGCTCACCTCGGGGCTGGCACTGCAATGACGCCGGTGATCGCGCTTCTCAACAGCCACCGCAGCATCCGCCGCTACTCCAGCACGCCCATCGAGGAAGACCTGCTGCAGGCCATTGTGGGTGCCGGTCAGGCGGCGGCCACGTCCAGTTTCCTGCAGGGCTGCACGGTGATTCGCGTGCGCAGTCCGGAACGTCGCCAGCAGCTCGCCGCGCTGGCCGGCAATCAGGCTCACGTGCAGAGCGCCGCCGAGTTTCTCGTGCTGTGCGCCGATCTCAAGCGCGCGGCCAATGCCTGCGAGCAGCAACACATGGTCTTCGCGGGGGACTGGACCGAACACTTCATCATCGCCACGGTGGACGTCGCCCTGATGGCGCAGAACATGGTGGTGGCGGCGGAATCGGCAGGGCTGGGCATCTGCTACATCGGTGGCCTGCGCAATCAGCCGCGGGAAGTCAGCGATCTACTGCAGCTGCCGCTGGGGGTCTACCCGGTGTTTGGACTGTGTCTGGGTTACCCGGACCAGAATCCCGAGTGCAAACCGCGCCTGCCGCTGGATGTGGTCCTCAAGGACGAGGTCTACAGTGAGCAGGGTGACGCCGAACGCATCGCCCTGTATGACGCGCAGGTGCGGGAGTACTACCGCACGCGCACGGGAGGCGGGCACGGCCAGAGCTGGAGCGAGCAGGTCGCGGGCCTGCTGAGCGAAAAGGCGCGTCCGCACATGCGCGAGTTTCTCGCGGAACAGGGCTTTCTTCTGCGCTGAAGGACCTCCCTGCGAGCGCACCCGGGCAGTGGGCTCCGGGGGCTGCGCGAAGGATGAACCTTGTCACAGTTTATCGACAGCGCGGTGCAGGCGCTGGAATTCTGTGAAGCGCTTAACACCCGCCCTGGCGAGGGCTGGCCATAATGCTGCCGTGATTCCTGCCGGTTCCCGGCAGCGTTCAGCCACCACCGCCCCCCTGTCAGGAGCCCTGCGACATGAATGCCAACGTGCAAGACATCCGTCACCTTCAGGCCTATAGAGAACTGGTCGTCATTCTGAAGAAGCCGTATCAGGACGTCTACCGCGCCTGTGAAGGCCGCGGCACGCTGGCGAATGCGCAGATCTGCCACACCTGCAAGGGCAGCGGCCATCGCTGGCTGAAACTGCTCTGATCCTGACGGCGCAGCCCCTGTTGCGCGCTTGTGTCTTTCGCCTGGGTCATCCTCTACAATCGCCCCGACCTCGCTGCACAAGAACAACAATGCCTGCCCAGGAGAAACGTCCCATGTCGTCTGCCCGCCGTCTTTTGCTTGTCTGTCTCGGCCTGCTGGCCACTGCCTGCGCCGCCGTGGCTCAGGACCAGTCCGAACCGCGCTATGTCTATGCCCCGGAACGCAGCATCGATGGCGGCACCGGCATGTTCTACATGGGTCGGGAAACCTCCGGCGTCATGGGGCACCTGGCCGCCGAGTGGCTGGAGCGTCCCACCCGCACGCACGAGGAAATGCCTGACGAGGTGGTGGAGAACATGGCTCTGCGCCCCACCGATGTGGTCGCCGACATCGGCGCCGGTTCCGGCTATTTCACCTTCCGCATCGCCGCCAAGGTGCCCCAGGGCAAGGTGCTGGCCGTGGACATCCAGCCCGAGATGCTGGCCATGGTGGAGGCGCGTCGTCTCAACGAGAACGTGAGCAATGTGGAAGGTGTGCTGGGGGATCTGCAGAGCACCAATCTGCCACCCGACTCCGTGGACGTGGCCTTTCTGGTGGATGCCTACCACGAGTTCTCCCATCCCTACGAGATGATGCAGAGCATCTTCACCGCGCTGAAGCCTGGCGGGCGACTGATTCTCGTAGAATATCGCGGGGAGGATCGCAACGTGCCCATCCGGCCCTTGCACAAGATGACGCAGGCCCAGGTCAAGCGCGAGATGGCAGTGTTCGACCTGCAGTTCGAGGAGACGCTGGACTTCCTGCCCTGGCAGCACATGATGATCTTCAGCAAGCGCTGAAGCTGGGGCGAATCAGCGCTCGATGATCTCGCCACGCAGGGCGGCCAGGCGGGCCAGCAGGCGATTCTGCGGCCCGAGGGGAATGCCGGCCTTGTCCATCGCGGCCATCATGTCTTCCACGATGGCATTGAAGTCGGCCTCCGTCACACCCATGCCGGCATGGGTGTCGATCATGCTGTCACCCTGATCTGATACGCACAGGGGCCGTCGGCCACCATGCACAGATGCTGGTTCAGCATCACGCGAAAGCGCTGCACGTTCGACACCTCGAAGTGATCGATGACGCGCTCGTCCCCCGCAATCTCCAGAATGAAGTTCTCCACGATGATGGCGATGGCTGACTCGCCGCCCAGGGCCTCGTAGAGCGTCGCCTCGGCGGGCTTGCCGCTGCAGGCCGTCAGGCTGCAGGACAGCAGCAGGGGCAGGACGAGCGTGCGGGCGCGCGGTGACATGATTCAGAAGGCTCCCTGCAGTGAAAGGTAGACGCCCGACTGGTCCGGGGCTCCGGCGATGAGACCCAGGTTCACCCAGGCGGCCGTGAGGGACACGCGCTTGTCGGGGAACCAGGCGATGAATACATCGTGGGCATCGTGTTCTTCCAGCGCGCGCAGATTGTCCGGCTTCTGACGATATTCGGCGCCGACCACCCAGCTGCGCGTCAGGAACACGGCCACCGCGGCTTCCAGTTGCCAGCGTGCGTCCATGTCATCCCCGCCATGGCCCAGCAGGCCGTACTGATTGGCGCTGGAATGCCGCAGATTGACGTTGAGCAGCGTGGTGCGTCCCGCCACCCCGGCAATCCACGCCCGGGCAGCACCCACATAGAGATCGGTGCCGGCCGTGCTGCGTGCACCCACGGCTCGGGCCGTGGCCGGGTCGCGCAGGGCATGGTGTTCCACGCCCGCCACCAGCTGCGGCAGCCGGTCGTAGAGCACATCGCCCGCGACTCGCCACTTCAGTCCCACCACGTCCTGGCTGATCCTGGCGCCATTGGCCTTGATGTCGAAATTCTGTCGGGCGAACGAGACCTCGGCCCGGTCGCGGATGTTGAGCGCGGCGCCGGCGACGTCCAGGGTGAAGTCATCCACGCTGGCATGGGTGGCGAACACGCTGCCGCTGGAAGAGGGGGTGCGTGGCATAGCCGGTCAGCGTGGCCCAGGGAATCAGACCGCCGCCACTGGCGGCGCTGATGCTGCTGACGCCGCCGGTGCCGCGCAGGCGGCCGTCCAATTGCGCCTGCGCCGCACTGGCAAGAAAGCCCAAGGTCAGCAGCGTGCAGGCGAGGGCGGCACTCTTTTTCATGGGGACACTCCAGACTGGGGTTGCGTCAGCGCGCGGAAGCCGAACACCTGGTCCGGCTGGCGCACGTTGAGCTGGACGCGCAAGGTGCCGTCGGCGTCAGGTTCCAACGCGTTGAGTTCGCGGCGATTGTCCGGATCGGTGGACCAGGGATGCCAGATCGACAACGAAGGCGGCAGTGTGCTCATGGACAGGGTGGCACTGCCCTGCGCGTCGGTGACAGCCACGTGCGCAAACTCGCTCACGTAGATGTATCCCACCATACTGTCGTGGGTGTTGCAGCCCAGCACGGCGATGCCGGGCTGGTCGAACAGGATCGGATCGCCATGCACATCCGCGTACAGCTCGGTGGAGAACTGCGGGATGGGCGAGAACGAATACACGTGATGGCGGATATTGTCGTTGTTGGGGAAGTTCACCGACTGTCCCTGGGCGATGGCGATCACCATAGGCACGAAGCGCTTGTTGATCTGGTCGATGACGGCGATCTCGCCGGGCACTTGCTGCAGGGCTTCGTGCCGGCTCTCGACCACAGCGTTGGCGAGTGGCAGGCCGTCCTGATCCACCACCAGCACGTGCAGGTCGGCGACGGCGCTCAATGGCGCGAGCGCGCAGGCCAGCAGCAGGCCTCTACGCAGGAGTGGGACGAGTGATCGAGACGACACGGAGGTTCCTGGGAGCATGGGATTCTGCCGAGGCTTACGCCTCTGCGCTGCAGTCTGGATCACTGCGACGCAGGGGCGTGCGCGACGGACATCAGAAGGTGGTGCGAATCTTCAGGGCGATCTTCTGGCCACCGCCTGAGCTGCAGGAATCCTCGATCTCGCGCAGGCTGCCAAGGCCCACCAGGCCGTCGAAACGCAGACGATCGCGGCAGAACTCCGACTTCAGCACATTGTTGGCCTCCAGGCGGAACGTGACGTCCTCGAAAGCGACCTTGGAGACGAACAGGTTCAGCTGAGTCCCGGGCAGGCCGACTTCCAGCGTGTCGACGTCCACGTTCTTCTCGCCGCCATGGAAGTCCGTCTGCAGGTTGAAGCCATAGTTGATGCCGAGGCCGGGCAGGTCATGCCGAAAGCCCAGCGAGGCATTGCCGCGGCCGTTGAAGCGACGGTCCGCGCCGAGGATCGGGTCGAACACGTAGGAGTCGAAGACATTGACGCTGGCGGTCAGCACCGCTTCCGGCAGTCCCAGGAATCCCAGGCGTGCGCTGGCGTCGAAGTAGGCGCCGTAACGCTTGCCGTTGCCGAGGTTGCCAGTGGCTGATTCAGGGTCTGTCGGATCGCTGGAGAGGTTGATCTTGCCGATCACATCGTCGATGTCGCGATAGAAGGCGCGGGCACTGAGCACCCCACCATCGTTGGGCAGGCGGTACTCCAGGCCCAGCTCGTAGCGCATCTCGATTTCCTGGGTCAGGTCCGGGTTGCCCGAGGTGGTGTCCTTGTCGTTGTCCTGATTGTTCGTGGTGGCCGTGAAGCTCTCGAAACTCAGCTGTGAGACCTGGCGTTCGGCTGTCGCGCGCAATTGCAGGGAACTGGTCATGTCGAAGCGGTAATCGAGTTTCGGGCGCCAGAACTGGAAGTCGCGCTCGCGGCTGGCAGCGCCGCTCTGACTGATGGCGGAATCCTCGTACAGCAGGGTGCTTTCCAGGCTCATGCGCGGGTTGAGCGTCCAGTTGTGCACGGCGAAGGCCTCGTAGCGCATTTCCTCCACCGTCGAGCCCTGGTTCGAGGAGCTGAGCACGGGCACCAGCCCGCCATACGCCACATTCGCGGCCCCGGTTGCGGTGGCAGAGCCCACCAGCAGACGCGTGTCGAGTATGGTCTGGGCGCGTTCGAAGCCCACCTGCATGTCCTGCGCGTCGCTCAGGCGCCAGCTGTAGCTGCCCTGACCGATGCGCTCGCGGGTGGTGCGATCGGACTGCAGGTAGCTGGTCTTGTCGCGTGCATCGGCGAGCATGTTGAAACGCTCGCGCACGCTGTCCCGCACCTCTTCATTGACTATGAACAGGAACTGGAAACGGCTGCCGTCAAGGAAGGTGTGTTCGTGATTGCCGCCAATCTCCCAGTTGCCGTGGTTGTTCTCGGTGTTTTCCCACTCACGGCGGAACACATCGGTCACGGCCGGCGCTCGCAGGATGCTGCGGTCGATGTTGTAGGGATGATCCTCGTCGCCGATCAGCGCATTGAACTGCAGGCGATCGCGCTCGAAGTCGTAGCCGAGGTTCATGCTGGCCTGCACCGCGCTCTGATCGCGGTAACTGTCTTCCAGCACGATCTCGCTCAGGCGGCGGTCTGGCAGGTAGTTGTACTCCTTGCGCTGGAAACCGTTGTAGCGCGGGTCCACCTCCAGATTGAAAAGGTAGTTCAAGGCGCCTGCCTGGCCGCCGTAGGAGAACGACCCGCCGGGATCAAGGGTGTCGTCATGGTGGTAGTCCATGCTGATCTCGGCCGAGATGCTGGCAGTGTCCATGGACTCTTTCAGCACGATGTTCACCACCTGGGCAGAGCCACGCACATCCATGTCGCCGGAGGAGCCCCGGATGATCTCGATGCGCTCCACCTGATCCGCGGCAATGCGCGTCAGCTGGCTGCTGGTGGAGTTGTCCTTGCCGGCCACGCGCTTGCCGTTGATCAGCAGCTCGCCGCTGGTGCCAAGGCCACGGCCCCCGCCGTTGTTGTTGCCACGTCCGAGCGTGACGCCGGGAATGCGGGTGACCATGTCGTTGGCAGATGCCGGGGTGTAGTGTTCGAAGAAGCTGGCCGGGTAGACGACGGTGGATTCATCGCTGCCGGCTTCCTGCGCCTGGGCGGTGGAGATGGCAATGGCAATGGCGAGGGCAAGGGTGGTACGGGTGGCAAGGAGTAGACAGGGATTTTGCAACAAATGGGAAAAGACAATTCGCCGATCTGTCATGTGAACTCCGGAATGTAACGAGTCGAGTAAAACGCACGAGGTACGTCGTTAGAGGTTCCGTTCAACGCCAGATTTGGCCCTGATCGAATATTGAACGATTGGAGTGTACAGGAGCAAAGTGTCCGCTTTGGTAACAAATTGTGATCCGCTGTGCTTTAGGCGGGTTCAATTCTGTCAAACTGCGGGCAACTGCCTGTTTTTGACAATGCGCTGTCATGTGCCGGGAGGCCCCGTACTTTGCGCTTTGCAGACCGATTGCGCATAATGCGCGCCTGTTTTGAGCGGCCAGCCGGAGAAGGAATGATGCAGCGCGAGTCCATGGAAGTTGATGTCGTCATCGTTGGAGCCGGGCCGGCCGGCCTTGCCACTGCCTGCAGATTGCTGCAACTGGCCCGGGAGTCCGGCCAGGAAATCAGTGTCTGCGTGCTGGAGAAGGGCTCCGAAGTCGGCGCCCATATTCTCTCCGGTGCCGTCTTCGAGCCCAGTGCCCTCGATGAGCTGTTCCCGGACTGGAAGGCTCGCGGCGCACCGCTGAACACCGCGGTCACCGGCGATGACGTCTACTACCTCTCGGGCCCCGAAAGTGCCGTGCGGTTCCCCGGCCCGCTGGTGCCGCGGCCCATGCACAACGACGGTAACTACATCATTTCCCTGGGTAATCTCTGCCGCTGGCTGGCCGAGCAGGCCACAGAACTGGGTGCCGAGATATTCCCGGGATTCGCGGCGGCCGAAGTGCTCTATCACGAGGATGGCAGCGTGAAGGGCGTCGCCACTGGCGACATGGGCGTGGATGCTCAGGGTGAGCAGAAGGGCAGCTTCCAGCCGGGCTTCGAGTTTCATGCGCGTTACACCGTGTTTGCCGAAGGCTGCCGCGGCCACCTGGGCAAGGAGTTGATCGAGCGCTTCCAGCTGGCTCGCGACAGTGACCCACAGCACTACGGCATCGGTTTGAAGGAAGTCTGGGAGATTCCGCCGGAAAAGCACAAGGAAGGTCTGGTGGTGCACACTGCGGGTTACCCGCTCATCGGAGCGAGCGCGGCGGGCTCCAGCGGCGGCTTCCTCTACCACAGCGAGAACAACCAGGTGTCGGTGGGGCTGATCGTCGATCTGGGTTATCGCAACCCGCATCTGAGCCCCTTCGAGGAATTCCAGAAATTCAAGCAGCATCCGGTCATCAAGCAGTATCTGCTGGGTGGCAGGCGCTTGAGCTATGGTGCCCGGGCCCTGAACAAGGGCGGCTTGAATTCCTTGCCGCAGATGCATTTTCCTGGCGGTCTGCTGGTGGGTTGCGAGGCCGGCACGCTCAACGCCGCGAAGATCAAGGGCAGTCACACCGCGATGAAATCCGGCATGCTGGCGGCCGAGTCCCTGCACGCCGCACTGCGCCAGGCGGCCGACGCGGGGGAGGCGCCGCGCGAACTGGTGGACTACGCCAGCCGCTTCCGCCAGTCGGCTCTGCATGCGGAGCTGCACACGTCGCGCAACTTCAGCGCCGGGTTCCACGCGCTGGGGTTCTGGCTCGGCAGTGCCTTGGTGTTTCTGGAACACAATGTCCTGCGTGGCCGCTTCCCATTCACGCTGCGCGATCGCACGGCCGACCATCTGCAATTGCTGCCCGCTGCCGAGGCGCCGCGCATCGAATATCCCAAGCCTGACGGGAAGATCAGTTTCGACAGGTTGTCGTCCGTCTTTCTCTCCAATACCAATCACGAGGAAGACCAGCCCTGCCATTTGCGTCTGCGCGACCCGTCGGTTCCGCTGACGCAGAACCTGCCACTCTACGACGAACCGGCACAACGCTACTGCCCGGCAGGGGTGTATGAAATCGTGGAAGAGGCTGACGGCAGCAAGCGCTTCCAGATCAACGCCCAGAACTGTGTGCACTGCAAGACCTGCGACATCAAGGACCCGGCGCAGAACATCCAGTGGGTGACTCCGGAAGGGGGCGGAGGCCCCAATTACCCGAACATGTAGCGCTTGCCAAGGTTCCGACCCTGACTTACTCTGGCCGCAACCGGGTTTCTGGAGTGTGCCATGAGTCGCCAGTTTGCCATTGTGACAGCCTGCCTGCTGTGTTCGACGCAGGTGCAGGCGCAAGTGGAACTGGCCGGGGAGCGCTGGTTTGCTGTCGACACTCCCAGCTTCCAGATTCTCAGCCAGCGCTCGCGCGCCGATACCGAGGAACAGGCCCGCTTGCTGGAGGCCTGGCGCCAGGCCGCCGTGCAGATTCTGTCTCCCGCGCTTGTCATCGGTGCCGACCCGATTCCCAACTACGTCTACCTGTTCGACAATGACGACGATTACCGGCCTTTCGCGGAAGGTCAGGATTCTGCGTATCTGTATTCCTCCCCGCGTTCCAATTTCTTGGTGGTCTCCGATGCGCGCGGTGCGCAGGATCTCGCGGAGCATCACTACAGCCACTTTCTCATCAACAATCGGCCGATCGGTCTGCCGCGCTGGTTTGAGGAAGGCATGGCGCATTACCTGTCGCGCCTGCGTGTGGAGGATGCACAGGTTAGTCTGATCCCCCTGGCTCGTGAACAGTACGATCTGGTGCTCGACGTTAATGACGTGCTCACGCTGGAGGAAATCCACTATGACAATGCCGCGCTGGCATCGCCGCGCCTCGTCCAGCTGGCCAATCTGAAGTCCGGTCTGTTCGTGCATTTTCTGCAGCACGCGCACGAATACGAGGGTTTTCTCGATCGTCGCAAACAGCTGCAGGACTACCTGGGGCATCTGCAGCAATCCCGCGCGGAACGCTTCGCCTACGATCAGTCCTTCGATGTCTCGCTGACTGCACTGGAGGAAGAGTTCGACCGTTTTCTGGTCTTGCTGAGCGAGACGCGCGAGGACGAACGCAATCTGTTTTCCCAGGACGAATCAGCCGAGTTCACGGCGCAGCAGGCGCCGCTCGCACAAGTCACCCTGCAACTGGGCGAGCTGGCGCTGCATGCCGGCCGCTTCGAGCTTTCCGAGGCGTATTTCACGGCGCTGATGCAGGATGCAGCGCCACCCGGGAGAGCCTGGTCGGGGCAGGCCGATGCCTTGCGCATGCGCGAGTACGAAGAGGGCGACGTGGCGCCCGCAGTGGAGCCCCTGTATCTGCAGGCGCAGCGCATCGAGCCTGATGATTACCAGCTCTATCTCGACTACGGGCAGTATCTGGACACGGAGCTTAAGGACTGTGACGCGGACTACGCGCCGGCGCAGCGCGAACGGATGCAGCAACTCATGCGGGAGCAGTTCACTCGCGCCTTGGAATTGAACCCCGATTCGCCTGAAGTCCAGCTGTCCTATGCTCAGCTGTTCAGCGTGCCCGGCGCCGACTGGCAGCAGGGGATGCCCCATCATCAGCGTGCGCTGGACAGCCTTGCCGCCGATTCCTTTGTTCTGGAACAGGCTGTCGATTACGCGATTCTGGCCGACCGACTTGCAGACGCCAGACGACTTGTCGATCGCATGGCCCGGCCGATGCACTTCTGGGGCGAGCACCCGTGGATCAGCGCTTTGAACGGCAAACTGCAGGCCGCCGATCGCGGGCAGCCCTGGGATGCCTGTGCGGACGCCGGGCGATGATCCTTGCCGTGAGGAGGGTCTGCATGCGCTTCATCACCGTGGTGGCAGTGCTGGCTTCGACGCTTCTCGCATCAGCGGCGTTGCCTGCCGTATTGGACCCCGAAAGCCCCGTGGAGCTGCCACTGCAGCAGCTTGAGACTGCGCTGGATGCCGCTGGGGTGGACATCGCCTTCAATCTCAATCGTCGACAGGTGGCAGGTCAGTCGCCACGCCGACCCCGTATCGGGGCCTTGGCGGATCTACCGCCTTTGAGTTTTCCGGACTCCGAGCAGCTGCTCGCCTGGGAGGAGGCCTTGGCCCGCGGCGAGATCGGAGCGCTTGCGTTTCTGACAGCGGAACAGGCCATTCCATCGGCCGACGAGGATTTTCATCGCCGTTGGCTCGACACTCCGGCGCCTCAGCGCCATCTGCTGAGTTTCGCCAGCGTGGATGCCATGACGGCAGCCACAGTGCAGGCACTGCTGCAGGCTGAGCATGCCACGCTGCTGCTTAGCGGCGCTGCCGTCGCGCAGAGTCCTGAGGCAGGGGGGCGTCTGTTTGCCACGGCTGGACGACGCTGGGTCGTGGATTCTGTCGCTGCCCGGGATCTCGATCTGACCATACCCGACTTCGACCTGCTGGGGGAGTCCCTGCGGCGCGACAGCGACTCGGCCATCGATCCTGACAGCAGGGCACTGCGGCGCATCGCGGCGAACGAGCCGGCGGTCTTTCTCAAGGAGAGTCTCGGCGATGAGTTTGAAGCGTCGACAATTCCCGAGATCATCGTTCCTGGCGGAATTGCCTTTGGTGAAAACGCGGTCTTGCATTCTGAGAACGTGGCTTTGGTGTTCGCGGAGGATCGGTTGTGGCTGGCGCAGAACGGACGCCGGCTTCCGCTGCCGGCCGAGGCCCCGGCCTTGCTCAAGGCGGCCTTCGATCTTGCCAGGCGCTCCGAGCGTACAGGGTCTGATGCCATTGTCGACATCGATGAGCGCGGACGGGTCCGTATCTCGTCCGAGCTCAAGGACACGGATCTTGGCGCGGGGATGGTGCGCCTGGACCTTGTGCCGTTCAATCACGTGACGCGGCTGGATGTGCTGAAGAGCGTGATCATCGACACCAGTGTCGCGATTGAGCAGAGGCAGGACGAGCTTCACTTCCTGACTAAGTACGAGGTGCGGTTTCTTCAGTCCGATCGACTGCACATCGCGCGCACGCAGGCCGCACTGGTGTATCGCTATGACTCCTCGAGTCAGTAGGCGACATTCGAGGACTCCTGGGGGCCCGAGGCCTTCAGGCTGGAAGGGCGTACCGATTTCGATGCTCTGGGCAGCAGCACTGCAGAAGCGGGCCGCTTTGCTGCCTGGATCGCGCTGTTCCGCAAGGTGCACGGGAATGCACTGGATTTCAGTCACGGACGCTACGAGTTCCTCAAACTGGACAAGGCGGGTCGGGCAACTCCCACCCGGATGTGAGCGGCGATGTGCAAGCAATGCCCCCTGATGAGAACGACAGTGCTGCTGGTTCTGGTGGCACTGCTGTCCGGTTGTTCCGCGATCCGGCTGGAACTCCCCCTTGCGTCGGACAATGCCCTGGAAGCGCAGATCCTGTCACAGCAGGGCGATGCCTTTCCGCAGCTCGACCCACTCGCCTTGAATCAGGACATCATCGACTACCTCGACACTCATGTGACCGATCGCTCTTCGGACTACCGTATCGTTGATCGTCTGCAGCAATTGCTCTTCACCGAAGGCTATCTGAACCTGCAGTACGACGATCAGCGCACGCGCACTGCCGTGCAGACCTTTGCCGACAGGCAGGGCAATTGTCTGTCCGTGGTCAGCCTCTATATCGCGATGGCGCGTCATCTGGGCGTCAATGCTCAATATCAGACGGTGCGCGTGCGCCCGAGCTGGGACCGTCGTGGCGAGCACCTGGTGTTGAGTCAGCACATCAATGCCATCGGGCGACTTGATCAGAACACGCAGTACGTCGTCGACTTCACGCCTGAAATCACCCTGCAACAGCTCACGGCCAGCCGCGTCACGGATGCACAGGGTCGGGCACTGTATTTCAACAATCTGGGTGTCGAGGCGCTGATCGCCAATGAACTGGATCTGGCGGTGGCCTATTTCCGCAATGCGCTGTGGATTGACCCCGAACAATCGATTGTCTGGAACAATCTTGGCTCCACTTACAACAGGCAGGGCCATCGCGACTTCGCAGGCTACGCCTATCGCAAGGCCTTCTCGCTCGATCGCACAAATGCCACCGCCATCAACAATCTGGTGAAATTCCACACGGCGGAAGGCGATTTGGAAACCGCGCAGCGTTACGCCAGAGCCATCGAGCGTTTCAACGAGAGCAACCCCTATTTTCATTACAACCTAGGTAACGAGGCCTACGCGCAGGGGGATTTCGAACTGGCTCGCACACACTACGAGCGTGCCATACGACGCAAGGACGGTGAGCCGGACTTCTATCTGGCCTTGAGCAAGACCTGGGAAATGCTGGGCGACATGGAGCAGTCTGCTACACAGCTGGCGCTGGCGCGCGTGACCGTGCTGACAGCCAACCAGCTTTACCTCCCGAGTCGTGACAAGGTGCGCGTGCTGGATGAGCGGTCGATTCTACGTTCTTCGAGTGCGGGGTTCAGCGTGCGGGCCACCCCGCGTTGACAGCGGGAGTTCAGCTGCTGCGGCGAACTGACAGGTTGGCCATGTCAAGAAGGGCAGTGCGGTAAGGGGTGTCCGGCAGGCCTTGAAGCAGCGCAATAGCGGTGTCAGCCTGCTTGAACGCCAGTTCTCGTGTGTATTCCAGGCTGCCGCACTTGCGCACGATGGCGATCACCCTCTGCAGCACGAGCTCACGGTTCTCGATTCCTTGCTGGCCGCCGGCCTCGATGCAACGCCGCAGCAACGCGGCGTCCTCTGCGTCGGCATTGCGCATGGCGTGGATCAGCGGCAGCGTCGGCTTGCCTTCCGCAAGATCATCGCCCACGTTCTTGCCCATAGTTGCAGCATCGCCGTCGTAGTCCAGCACGTCATCGATCAGCTGGAAGGCCATGCCAATATGCATGCCGGCATCACGCAGAATCGCGCGTTGTGCATCGGTGGCTCCGGCGAGCAAAGCGCCGCACTCGGCGGCAGCCTGGAAGAGAATGGCCGTCTTGTGGCGAATCACATTCATGTAGCCTTCCTGGGTCGCTGCGCTGTTGTGCTTGTTGATCAGCTGCAATACCTCGCCCTCGGCGATGCGGTTGGTCGTGTCAGCGATGATGCGCATGATGTCCATGCTGCCAATGCTGACAAGGATCTGGAAGGCGCGTGAATAGATGAAGTCGCCCACTAGCACGCTGGAGGGGTTGTTCCATTTCTCGTTGGCGGTCGGGCGACCTCTGCGCATGGCCGACATGTCCACCACGTCGTCGTGGAGCAAGGTGGCCGTATGGATGAATTCGATCACGGCTGCCAGCCGGATGTGGTCAGTGCCCTTGTAGCTGCAGCTGCGTGCGCTGAGCAGTACCAGAACCGGTCGCATGCGTTTGCCGCCAGCGTCGATGATGTAGTGCCCGATACTCTCGACCAGCGCGACATCGGAATACAGCTGGTCGACAATCACCTGATTGACAGCTTCGAAATCGGACGCGACAACCGCGCGAATCTGTTTGTACATGGGACTACCGTGATCAATGCCGTTGCCGGCCGAGGCCTTGCCAAACTGCCGGGAGTAAGCACGCGGGCGCTGGAGCAGGGTGGAAAATGTGCGTGCATGCTAGGGGCGAAGGGCATGACTGTCAAGAATGACGGGCCCCGCCGGGTGTCGCAATTGGGCGAAATGATTGGATAATTTCACTGCTCGTGCTTGCCACTGCCGGAGCGTTCTCGTAAAATGCCCGCCCCTATAGGCACTGCTGGACTACAGGTTCGCTGACCCGTCACGACGGAGTCACGTTGAGACCGCAGCGCTGGCAGAGAATACCCTATACCCAATCTGGAGTGAGATATGTACGCGGTAATTGAAAGTGGTGGCAAGCAACACCGAGTGGTTGAGGGCGAGATCCTGAAGCTGGAGAAACTGGAAGCCGCCACTGGTGAACAGGTCAGCTTCGACAAGGTGCTGATGGTTGGCGAAGGCGAGTCCGTGAAGATCGGTGCTCCCTACGTTGCTGGCAGCAAGGTGACTGCGGAAGTCGTGGCTCAGGGTCGTGCCGACAAGGTGCGCATCATCAAGTTCCGTCGCCGCAAGCACCACTTGAAACACCAGGGCCACCGTCAGTGGTTCACCGCAGTCAAGATCACAGGCATTTCCGTTTAAAGTCGGGCGCAAGCTGGCAGGAGTAGAAGATGGCTCATAAAAAGGCAGGTGGTAGTACCAGTAACGGCCGCGATTCCCAGTCGAAGCGACTTGGTGTCAAGCGTTTCGGCGGTGAGACAGTTCTGGCAGGCAATATCCTCGTGCGTCAGCGCGGCACTCACTTTCACCCCGGTGTGAATGTCGGTCTTGGTAAGGATCACACGATCTTCGCGACCGTCACCGGTACCGTGAAGTTTGAAGTCAAAGGTCCAGCTCGCAGAAAATTCGTCAGCATCGTTCCGGTCTGATCTGGCGATTCACTTCGTTCGCCGAGCGTGCAGGCCAGTGGTCGAGCGTGTTCGGGCAAAAAGCCTCGTCCGTGACGGGGCTTTTTCATATTGGGTAATTCGCCGCATCACTGCAGCAGTCATCCCCGTCTCGGGGCAGGTAAATCATGAAGTTTGTAGATGAAGCCGAGATAACGGTGGAAGCTGGCAAGGGCGGCAATGGCTGCATGAGTTTCCGGCGCGAGAAATTCATTGCCAAGGGTGGCCCCAATGGCGGCGACGGCGGTGATGGTGGCAGTGTCTACCTGGTGGGTGACAGTTCCCTGAACACGTTGGTTGATTTCCGCTTTCAGCCACAGTACCGCGCGCAGAATGGCCAGGGTGGTCAAAGCAAGAACTGCACGGGCAAGAGTGGCGAGGATCTCGTTGTGCGCGTCCCTGTCGGTACCACCGTCGTGGATGCCAATACCGAAGAGTTGATCGCTGACATTTCGCAGGACGGTCAGCAGGTTCTCGTGGCTCGCGGTGGTTTTCACGGCCTTGGCAACACGCGCTTCAAGTCCAGCACCAATCGCACTCCCACGAAGACCACGAACGGCACTCCGGGCGAATTTCGTGTCCTGCAGTTGACGCTCAAGGTGCTGGCCGACGTCGGCCTGCTCGGCATGCCCAATGCCGGCAAGTCGACCTTGATTCGGGCAGTGTCCTCCGCACGCCCCAAGGTCGCTGATTATCCGTTCACCACGTTGGTGCCCAATCTGGGCGTTGTCCGTGTCAGCAGCGAACGCAGTTTCGTCATGGCCGACATTCCCGGCGTCATTGAGGGCGCGTCCGAGGGGGCCGGTCTCGGATTCCGGTTCCTCAAGCACCTGTCGCGAACACGACTGCTGCTGCATCTGCTGGATGTGGCTCCTCCCGATGGCTCGGATCCGGTCGTGCACGCGCGCAAGATCGCCGAAGAACTGGAGAAGTTCAGCCCGACACTGGCCCGCAAGGAACGCTGGCTGGTGCTGAACAAGCTGGATCTGGTGCCGGAAGAAGAACGCGCCGCCTTGGTGAAACGACTCACCAAGGCCTTGAAGTGGAAGGGGCGCGTGTTTTCCATCACGGCAATCAGTGGCGAAGGCTGTGTTGACATGTGCCAGGCGATCATGGTGTCCGTTGAGGAGCATCGTCGACGCCTTCTGGAAGATCCCGAGTACCAGGAAGAGCAGGCCGTCCTGGATAGAGAGATGGAGTACGAGATCCGCAAAAGCATCGAGCGCAGCCGCGCCGCACGTCGCGCCAATGCAGATGATGATCTGGATGATTTCGACGATTACGAAGACGAAAATTACTGATGGCTTGAAGAGACCGCGAGACCTGTCTGCATGATGCGAAAAGACTTGCTGAAGACACGCTGCTGGGTGGTGAAGATCGGCAGTTCCCTGATCACGAACAACGGGCTTGGCCTGGACAAACAGGCGATTTCAGCCTGGGTTGGACAACTGGTTTCCATGCAGAAGCAGGGTATCCAGGTGGTTCTGGTCTCCTCGGGAGCCGTCGCAGAAGGGGTGGCGCGGCTTGGTCTCAAGAAACGGCCGAAGGAAATTCATCTGCAGCAGGCCGCCGCGGCGGTTGGGCAGATGGGCTTGATCCAGACCTACGAAACCTTTTTCAAGGAGTACGGTGTCCATACGGCACAGATACTCCTAACCCACGACGATCTTTCCAATCGCACGCGTTATCTCAATGCGCGCAGCACACTGCGCACCCTTGTGGACATGCAGGTCATCCCGGTCATCAACGAGAACGACACCGTGGCCACCGCCGAATTGTGCTTTGGTGACAACGACACCCTGGGTGCCCTGGTAGCCAATCTGGTCAATGCCGATGCGCTTGTCATTCTCACGGATCAGAAGGGCTTGCACGAGTCGGATCCACGTCAGAATCCCGATGCACCGGTCATCAGCACGGCCATGGCCGGCGATCCGACGCTGGCAGGCATGGCAGGCGAGGGCGGCAGCCTGGGACGAGGTGGCATGATCACCAAGGTTTCCGCAGCGAAACTGGCGGCGCGTTCAGGCGCGTGCACCCTCATCGCCAGTGGTCGTGAGCCGAACGTGCTGGTCAGGCTGGCGCAGGGTGAAGAGATCGGCACCTTGCTATTGCCTGAAAAGCAGCCCATGGCTGCACGCAAGCAATGGCTGGCTGGTCAATTGAAGGCCAAAGGGCAGTTGATCATCGATGCCGGTGCCGTGAAGGTATTGACGGGATCGGGGCGCAGTCTGCTGCCCGTCGGGGTGATTGCATGTCAAGGGCAGTTCGAGCGGGGCGATGTTGTCACGTGTCTCGACGAAAACGGCAAGGAAGTCGCGCGCGGCCTGGTGAACTACGACAGCCGAGAGACTGCGAAACTCCTGCGAGTGTCCAGTGACAGGATCGAGGACGTGCTGGGCTATTCGGGCGAGGAGGAAATGATCCATCGCGACAACATGGTGCTCGTGGAATAGGGAACCCCTGCCGCAGCGGGATCATGAAATCTGCACCAATAAAAAAACCGGCTGAAGCCGGTTTTTTTATTTCCACAGCTGCAGATCTCAGGCGGCTTTGAGCGCCAGAATTGCAGTGTTCAGACGGCTTTTGTGACGAGCAGCCTTGTTCTTGTGGATGATGCCCTTGTCGGCCATTCTGTCGATCACGGGTACTGCGTTGTTGTAGGCAACTGTCGCCTTGTCGTAATCGCCAGTCTGGATCGCCGCAATCACCTTCTTCAGGTAGGTGCGAACCATGGAACGAAAGCTTGCATTGTGACGACGACGAACTTCCCCCTGACGGGCGCGCTTACGAGCTTGTGCTGAGTTGGCCAACTGATGCTCCTTGATGCATAGGCAATTCAATACGATTCAGATTTTGCGGCAGATTCCGTGCCGGAGATTCCAGGCCGGATCGACGAACGCCACGCGTTCGCCAGCCGATTTTTAGACGCGGCACTATGCCGGTTTAATCCGGTGTTGTCAAGGCAGCGAACGGCACTATAATGACCGCCTTTGCCTCGAGGCAACCCGCTTCGAAGCTGCCGTATCGATTTGCCACCAAGGGGAAACAGGACACTTCATGATCATCAAGCCGAAAGTTCGCGGATTCATCTGTATCAACGCCCATCCCCAGGGGTGTGCTGCCAATGTGCACGAGCAGATTGCCTACGTGAAGGCGCAGGGTACCGTCGCCGGTGGCCCCCGTAATGTGCTGGTCCTGGGATGTTCCACCGGCTATGGACTTTCATCCCGCATTGCGGCGGCTTTTGGCAGTGGAGCCAGCACGCTCGGGGTCTGCTTCGAGAAGCCTCCCACTGACGCCAAGACGGCTTCAGCCGGTTATTACAATACTGCCGCCTTTCATGAAGAGGCCGAAGCGGCCGGTCTGTTCTGCCAGACCATCAATGGTGACGCCTTCTCCTCCCAGTGCAAGGAGCAGGTCATCGAGGCCCTGAAAGCCGGCATGGGCAAGGTCGATCTCATCGTTTACAGCTTGGCCGCGCCACGTCGTACCGACCCCGCCACTGGCGAGACATACTCCTCCGTTCTGAAGCCCATCGGTCAGGCCTACACTGCCAAGAATCTGAATACCGACACGCACAAGATCGCTCCTGTCACCGTGGAGCCGGCCAGTGCTGAAGAGATCGCCGCCACTGTGAAAGTCATGGGCGGCGAGGACTGGGAACTGTGGATAGCGGCACTGAAGCAGGAAGGTCTGCTGGCGGAAGGCTGCAAGACCGTCGCTTACACCTATCTGGGCGACAAGCTCACCTGGCCGATCTACGGACACGCCACCATTGGCAAGGCGAAGGAAGATCTGGACCGCGCTGCCGCTGCTATCGCGCAGTCACTCGCCGGCCTGAAGGGAGACGCTCGTGTCGCCGTGCTGAAGGCTGTCGTGACACAGGCCAGTTCCGCAATTCCCGTCATGCCTCTCTATTTGTCCATCCTGTTCAAGGTGATGAAGGAGCAAGGCTCGCACGAAGGCTGCATGGAGCAGATCCAGCGGCTGTTCACCGAGTGTCTCTATTCTTCGGCGCCGCGCCTCGACGCCGTTGGTCGTCTGCGCGTCGATGAAAGGGAGCTCGATCCGGCTGTACAGCAGCGCGTCGAAGTGCTGTGGGAGCAGGTTGACGAGAGCAATCTGTTCGAGCTGACCGACTTTGCGGGCTATAACGCCGAATTCCTCAAGCTGTTCGGCTTCGGCGTGAGCGGTATCAACTACGACGCCGAGACCAGCCCGCTGGTTGAGTACGACTTCTAGTCACGGATTCTGCAGCACGGACTGCAGCCAGGGGTCCAGGGTCTCCCATTCCATCGAGAACATGTGGGGGGCCATGAACACCAGGCCCGCATCGACAATCGCGCCCGCTTCTTCCAGGGCGGCGCGCGTTTCCTCGAATCGATTCATCCAGCTGAACTCGTCCTGGTCGCCGATCCTCAGATAAATGGGCATGCCGGCGAGTCTCGACACCTCCAGCCGTTCCGGGATCAGGGCGGGCACCGCCATGACGCCTCGGTAGTCCTCGGGCGAGCGGGCCGCAATCTCCAGTGCGGACATACCCCCGTTGGAAATGCCGGCGAGCAGGGTCTTGTCGTCCGCAATTCTTTCATCTTCCTGCAGTAGAGTGATCAGCTGCGGGATCAGGGCGTTGTTGCCACCGCGAAACGACCGGCCGTTGGGTGACACCGGCACAGCCACTGCCCAGCCGCGCTCCTTGAGTTCCTCGGCCAGCCAGAAGTGCAGATCGCGTGCGAGGGATTCATCGCCCGAGCCGCCTGGCATGAGAATCACCAAAGGCGCGCCGCCAGCGGGCGCAGTGGAAGGGAGCAGTCGGTAGACGGCGAGGGTGCTGGCATCGGGGAGCGTCACTTCGACGCGTTCGGTCTGTGCCAGAACAGGCATCTGCACGCAGGACAAGCCTGTCAGCAACAATATGTGGAAGAGTTTTTGCATCGTGATTTTCATCCGCGGGAAGCGAGGTTGTTTAACGGTGATTACAGATTTTGCGAGGCCTCATTCGGTGCGAAAGCTCCCTTCATGTGCCTTTTTGGTGCGCTGCCTGACTTTGGTGCGAGCCGGGAAAAATCGTGCCATTTCAAGGTTTTTTCAAGCCTGCGGAGGCAAAAATATATTTCCGTGTGAACCATTGACGGGCATGGGGCGTAACCATACCATGCGCGCCGTTTGTCCACCTCACCCATTTTTTCCTGATTCCCTGGATCTATGCGTATATCGACTCTGATTGTCGCCTTGTTGTTCGCAGTAGTGACCTATTTCCTCTGGGCGATGGTGAATCGTCCGACCGAAGTCGTGCCCTGGCCTGAAGAGATCAGCGGCTTCGCATTTTCGCCCTTTCAGAAGGGGCAGAACGCGATCTACAACGTCATGCCATCCGAAGAAGAGATCCGCGAGGACGTCGAGCTGCTCTCCGGCAGCACGCGTGCCCTGCGCACGTATTCCAGCCTGCGCAGCCTTGCCGCTGTCCCCGACATTGCGCGCGACTACGGAATGGACGTCGTCATCGGCATCTGGCTGGGTATGGATACCATCATCAATGAAGACGAAATCCAGGCCGGCATCGCGCTCGCCAATGCCAGCACGAATGTGACCAGTGTGATGGTGGGCAACGAGACCATTCTGCGTGGCGAATTCAGTGCCACCGATCTCGGCGTGCTGATGGACCGTGTCCGTCGCGAAGTGAATGTGCCAGTGAGCACCGCAGAGCCGTGGCATGTCTGGCTGCGCTATCCCGAACTCGCTGACCACGTCGACTACATCACGGTACACATGCTCCCTTATTGGGAAGGCATAGATGTGGACATCGCCGTCGACTACATCGTCGACAAGATGGAGCAGCTCGAAGCCGCCTTCCCGGACAAGAAGATCCTGATCGGTGAAGTGGGTTGGCCGTCCGACGGTCGCACGCGCGAAGCCGCGGTGGCCACTGAGGCCAATGAAGCGCTTTTCCTGCGTCGTTTCCTGCACCGCGCGGAAGAGCTGAATTACGACTATTTCCTGATGGAAGCCTTCGATCAGCCTTGGAAGGCCGAGAACGAGGGCGGCGTGGGGGCCTACTGGGGCGTCTATGACGTCGAGCGCAATCCCAAGTTCTCTTTCGCCGAACCCATCGTGCGTGTGCCGGGCTGGGAAGTGCTGGCCGCGATCTCCATCCTGACCTCCGTGATCATGCTGGCGATCTTCGGCATCAACAGCAAGGCACTGAAGACCAAGGGCTATGGCCTCATGGCGCTGGTGGCTTCCGTCACGGCGACGGTGCTGGTCTGGATCATCTATGACTATTCCCAGCAGTATTTGACCATCACGTCCACCATCGTCGGCATCCTCCTGATGATCGGCATGCTGGGCGTGGTGACGATCCTCTTGACCGAGGCCCACGAGTGGGCGGAAGCCCACTGGTACACCACGCGTCGACGTCAGATCAAGCCCACGCAACTGGTGATGACGCGCACGCCGAAAGTCTCAATCCATGTGCCGGCTTACAACGAACCGGCAGACATGATGATCGAGACCCTGAACGCGCTGGCGAAGCTCGATTATCCCGACTTCGAAGTGCTGGTGATCGACAACAACACGCGTGACGAAGCCGTGTGGCGACCGGTACAGAGCCACTGCGAGAAGCTCGGTGCTCGTTTCCGCTTCTTCCATGTGGCGCCCCTGTCCGGCTTCAAGGCGGGCGCACTGAATTACGCGCTGGAGCGCACGCATCCCGAAGCCGAGATCATCGCGGCCATCGACAGTGACTATCAGGTGGAACCGAACTGGCTCTCGGACCTGGTCGGCGCCTTTGAAAACCCGAAGATGGCCATCGTGCAGTCGCCGCAAGACTACCGCGACCACGACGACAACGCCTTCAAGTCCATGTGCTTCGCCGAGTACCGGGGTTTCTTCGAGATCGGCATGGTCACCCGCAACGAGCGCAACGCCATCATCCAGCACGGCACCATGACCCTGGTGCGTCGCAGTGTGCTCGAGGAAGTCGGCGGCTGGGGCGAGTGGTGCATCACCGAGGATGCCGAGCTGGGGCTGCGCATCTTCGAGGCCGGCTACGAAGCGATGTACCTATCGTACAGCTACGGTCGAGGCCTGATGCCTGACACCTTCATTGACTACAAGAAGCAGCGTTTCCGCTGGGCCTATGGTGCGATGCAGATCTTGCGCAAGCACACGCGTGAACTGTTCACGCTGCGGGATTCGCGACTCACGAATGGTCAGCGCTATCACTTCCTGGCGGGCTGGTTGCCCTGGGTGGCGGATGGTTTCAACCTGGTGTTCAACTTCGCCGCCATCGCCTGGACCATCGCGATGATCCTGTCGCCGACCCAGATCGACGCGCCGCTGGTGATGTTCTCGGTACTGCCTTTGTCACTGTTCGTGTTCAAGCTGTCGAAGATGACTTACCTGTACCGCTCCCGCGTGAAGGCGAATCTGCGCCAGACATTCGCGGCCGCGATCGCCGGGCTGGCCCTGTCGCACACGGTGGGTATCGCCACCTTGCGTGGCATGTTCACGGATGACATGCCCTTCGTGCGCACGCCGAAATGCGCGCGTCCATCCGCTGTGTTGCAGGCGCTGACCGCGGTGCGCGAAGAGTTGCTGATGCTGGTGAGTCTGTGTCTGGCCGTGGCCATGCTGAACCTGATTCCGCGTGAGTTCAGCAGTCCTGATCTGCGCATCTGGAGCATCGTGATGCTGATTCAGGCGATCCCGTATGCCGCAGCAGTGCTCGTGTCCTTTGTCAGCTCCTTCCGCTGGCCGGCGCGACTGCTTGGTGGCGGCATCAAGCGCAACGTGTTCGTGCGCGGGGCCTGACAAGCGTTTTGCAAGGCAAGGTTTTCGACTCGGTTTTCCGGGTTTTTCAGGGTCGCCACTGGCGACCCTTTTTTTTCTAGGAAGTCAGCCACCACAGCACGTAGCCAGCGGTAAACAGGCTGAGATAGGCCATGCCGATCCAGGCGAAGACCTGCATTCGTCTGGAGAGTCCCTGCTGACGCATCAGATCGAAATTGAGCCAGGCGAAGAAGGGTGTGGTCACGAAGGCCAGGGTCATGGCAAAGGTCAGCATCGGGGCCAGTGCGCTCTGGAAGAACAGGATGATGGCCATGCCGCTAAGCGCCTGGGCCACGATCCAGGCACTCAGTGTCCAGGGTGCCGGTTCGCTGCGCGATTCGCGCAGCAGATGAATGGATTCATCCAGCGTGCGGGCATAGCCATCCATCACGGCGAGGGTGGTGCCGAACATGCACAGGAAGGCGATGGCCGCGACCAGATAGCGGGACCAGTCGCCAATGGTCGCGGCGTACATGGAGACGAGCTGTTGCGCGAAAGCGCCGCTGGCCAGCGCAATCTCCTGATCCGAGCCGTGCTGCACGAGCGCGCCCAGGGCCACGAACACCAGCGCCAGGAAGACGGCGACGCCATAGCCCAGATTGAAGTCGAAAAGCGCATCGGGCAGGGTCACGCGGGTCAGCTTCTGCTTCGAGCGCGTCCACAGCGAACTGATGGCGGAAATCTCGATGGGCACCGGCATCCAGCCCATCATGGCCACCAGGAACGCCAGCGCTGAGAGCTGCCACGGGGAGGGGCTGACATAATCGGCCGGCGCGGTGGGGCCGTTCTGCCAGGCGATCAGCACGGCTACGCAAGTGGTGATGGTCAGGCACACCATGATCACCTTGGACAGACGATCCAGCAGCTGGTAGTGGCCGGCCAGCAGAATGGCCAGAGCCACAGCCAGCAGCAGCCAGCACAGCACGGTCAGGGAGAGCGTGACCGGAATGAAGTACTGCAGCAGGCTCGCCGTCAGGATCAGAACGCCGGCCGTGTTCACCACGGCCGCCACCACATTGAGCAGCGTGAAACCGATCAGGTAGGCACGGCCGCGGCGCAGATAGCCCTGGATCAGACTCTCGTCCCGTTCCAGGGTGTATTGCACGCCGAAGCGGAAGAAAGGGTACTTGAGCACATTGACCAGCAGGATCAGCCACAGCAGCTGCCAGCCGAACAGTGCACCCGCCTGCGTCGAGGCCACCAGGTGCGAGCCGCCCACGGCGGCGGAAGACATGACGATGCCGGGGCCCATGGCGCGCAGTCGCGCCTGCCAGTGCGGGGTGTTCAAGGGAATACTCCAAGAGGGTGAGGGGACGGGCCGAGTCTAGCCTGCCGCCTGCGTCCAGACAATTGCAGCCTGGCCACCCCGGTGACGGAGTTTTTGGTGTAGGCTGGCGGCCTTTTCCGGCCCCTGCGTCGAGTTCATCGGCGCAGTAGCCGCCATCGACTCTCGGGTACCCCATGTCCGTCAATCGCACCGCCTGGCTGCAGATTCATCTGTGCGTCTTTCTCTGGGGCTTCACCGCCATCCTCGGCCGCCTGATCACGCTTCCGGCACTGCCACTGGTGCTCTGGCGCATGGTGGCCGTGGGCCTGGTGCTGCTGTTGCTGGCACGGGTATGGCGCGGCATTCTGCGGCTCACGGCGCGGCATTTTCTGGCCTTTCTCGGGGTGGGCGTGCTGGTGTCGCTGCACTGGCTGACCTTTTATGCTGCGGTGAAGCTGGCCAACGCCTCGGTGGCGGCGACCTGCATGGCGCTGATTCCCGTCTGCCTGTGTTTCATCGAGCCGCTGGTGACCGGGCGCCCCTTCGTGCGGCGCGAATTGCTGCTGGGCGTGCTGGTGCTGCCAGGCGTCGCCCTGGTGGTGGGCGGCACGCCGCAGAGCATGAACCTTGGCATAGCGGTCGCCATCGTTTCGGCGGTGCTCGCGGCGCTCTTCACGGCCTTCAACAAGCGTCTGATCCTGCGCACCGATGCCTTGAGTGCCACCGCCCTGGAAATGCTTGGTGGCGGCGTGTTCGTGCTGGTGCTGGCGCTATTGCTGAGCGTGCTTCCGCTTGCGCCGTGGGAAGCGGGAGCCATGCTGCCCGCACAGCAGGACCTGCTGGTGCCGCCGGCCGGGCGCGATCTGCTCTGGCTGGGCGTGCTCGCGGTGGCCTGCACGCTGCTGCCCTTTGCGCTGTCGCTGGTGGCCCTGCGGCAGCTATCGGCCTATGCCTCGGCGCTGGCCGTGAATCTGGAGCCGCTCTACGCCATTCTACTGGCCATGGCAATCCTGGGAGAGCAGCGTGAACTGGGGCTGACGTTTTATCTTGGCGCCGGCATCATCCTGGCGGTCGTCCTTGTGTATCCTGTGCTGCTCAAGGGTAACAATCCGGACTCAGTGGCAGTCTCTGCCCCGAAGTCCCTGTCATGAGGAGTGCAAACCATGCGTGAGGATGTCCTGCGCAGCAATCTGGATGAAGAAGCCTCGGTGCTGGAGATCCTGCGTGCCCTGAAACGGCTGGAGCCGGACACGGACCCGCAGCAGCTCAAGGCCTGGCTGGTCGAGCGCCTGCAGGAAGGGGCGGAACGCGACGAGATCGGTTTCTACATCGACGAGTTCGGCGCACGCGATGTCGTCGACGCCGAGCGCGACGAGGGGTTGGCGCTGCTGGCCGAGGAAGCCGTGTGGTCCGAACACAGCGACATGATGCTGCATGTCTATGCGGCTGACGCGCTGCAATGACACAAGCGAGAGGCAGGGGGCACCATGGAATCCATCTATTACGTCTTGTGCTGGCATTGTCATCGCCGCTGCAAGCATTGCTATGAAGAGCGTTTCCGCCCCTATGTGCGGGATGAGCTGGTAGCCGTGGTGGCCGAGGCCGAGCGCAATGCGCCGCGCATCGTCGCCAACCTGCCCGCGCGCTTGAGCTATCTGGACAACGGGGTAGAGCGCAGCGGCCGGCTCATTCTGTCGGGCGGCGATGTGCTGACCGAGCCCGTGCGCGAGCGCGTTCTGTATCCCACCCTGCAGGCCATTCGCGAGAAATACCGCGCCCAGGGCGGCGTGCGCGTGGTGGTACAGACCACGGGCGATCTGCTGACCCCCACGATCATCGACGAGCTGCTGGGCCTGGGCGTCAACACCATTTCCGTGGCTGGCATGGACGACTATCACGTCGGCATGGAAGGTGACAAACGCCAGAAGCTGATCGACAAGCTGCTGGCCATGTTTGCCGCCGCAGGCATGCAGAACTCCGCCATCTTCTCGCCGCGCCGCCCGGGCGAAGACATCGGGCCGCCGCTGTTCAATATGTTTGGCGCCACCGAGGAAGCCTGGATCGGCAAGCTCTGGCCGCGCGGCCGTGCCTGGCAGAACGGTCTGTCCACGGCCACGCTGCAAGACAATTTCTGCAATGCCTGGTCGGGCGGGCTGAATTTTCTCAATCATGGTCAGGCCGGGTCGGAGGTGTCCATCGACCCGACCGGCGACGTCTATCCCTGTTGCCTGAAGACGGCGCATCCGCTGGGCAATCTGGTGGAAGAGCCGCTGCTGGAGATCCTCGACGGCCTGCGCGACTTGCCTGCCATGCAGGCCATCAATGCGGGTTCGCCGCAGACCATGGGACTCGCGCATGGCTGGAGCGAGGCGCAGTTTCTCGCGGCCTGCCACACCACCACGCCGGACGGAAAGCCGTATCAGAACCTGTGCATCGGCTGTGACCGCTTCCACGAGCAGGTGCTGGGTGCCGTGCTGGACGAGGCCTCGCGCGAGCGGCGCGCCCGACGCCTGGGAGTGCTGGCGCGCAGCACGGTCGTGACGGGCAGTGCCCACTCCGCAGAGGCGGGAGCCGGCGCATGCTGAGAGCGCTGACCGGACTGCTCCTGCTCGCCCTGCTGGGCACCGCTGGCCGCGCCGCCACGCCGGACCCGGCCGACTGGGACGCCGTGCTGGCCGAGGCGCGAGGCCAGACCGTGTACTTCCACGCCTGGGCCGGTGACCCGCAGATCAATGCCTTCATCGTCTGGGCAGGCGAGCAGCTGCAGGCGCAGCATGGCGTCACCCTGCAACATGTGAAGATCGGCGACACGGCCGAGTCTGTCGCCCGCATCCTGGCCGAGCGCATGGCCGGCAATGCCGATCGTGGCAGCGTCGACCTGCTGTGGGTGAATGGCGAGAATTTCGCGGCCCTGAAGGCCAATGACCTGCTGTACGGGCCTTTCGCCGAGTCCCTGCCCAATTTCCCGCTGGTGCAGGCCGAGCGCTTCCCCGAGATGCGGGAGGACTTCACCATTCCGGTGGAGGGTTACGAGTCGCCGTGGACACGCTCGCGCCTGGTGTTCTATTTCGATCCGGACCTGCTGCCGGAGCCACCGCTCTCCATGACTGAGCTGCTGAGCTGGAGTCAGGCCAATCCGGGGCTTTTCACCTATCCGCGCCCGCCGGATTTCCTTGGTTCCACCTTCCTGAAGCAGGCGCTGCTGGAGCTGGCGGCCGAGCGCGCGGTGCTTTACGAGTCCGTGGACCCTGCACAGTTCGACGCCGTCACGGCGCCACTGTGGGCCTACCTCGATGCGCTGCATCCCACGCTGCTGCGCGGCGGGCGCAGCTTCCCCGGCAATGGAGGCGAACTGCGGCGCATGCTCGGCGACGGCGAGATCGCGCTGGCCTTCTCCTTCAGTCCGGCCGAGGCCAGTGCCGGCATCCTGGCGGGTGAGCTGCCGCCGACCGTGCGCAGCTTCGTGCCGCGCGGAGGCAGCATCGGCAATGTCAGCTTCCTCGCCATTCCCTTCAATGCGCCGGCCCGGGCGGGCGCCCTGGTGGCGGCGAACTACCTGCTGTCACCCGAGGCCCAGGCCCGAGCCTATTCTCCCGAGGTGATGGGCAGCACCACCGTGCTGAGCATGGACGCCCTGAGTCCGGCCGACCGGGCGCGCTTCGAGGCCATCGATCCAGGCCCTGCCACGCTGCCGCCGCAAGCCCTGGGGGACCCTTTGCGCGAGCCGCACCCGTCCTGGATGGAGGCGCTGGAGCAGGCCTGGCTGGCGCGCTATGGGGTGCGTTGAGGTGCTGCTGCGAGCGGCTCCCTGGCTGGTCACCGTTCTGCTGCTGGCGCCGGTCGCCCTCGGCGTGGGGCTGACCTTGCTGCCGGCCTTCGGCTATCTGCCCGTGCTGGGCGGCGACAGTGTCAGCCTGGACCCTTGGCGGCAGCTGCTGGCCATGCCCGGTCTTGGCCGCAGCGTGTCGCTCAGCCTGTTGGCAGGCGTGCTCACGCCGCTGCTGGCCTTGGCCATCGTGCTGATGTTCCTGGCGGGGTCTTCCGGCACGGCCCTCGAACGCTGGCTGCGCCGTCTGGTGGCGCCGCTGCTGGCCGTGCCCCATGCGGCGGCCGCCTTCGGCCTCGCCTTTCTCATCGCCCCCGCAGGCCTGCTGTCACGCCTGGTGTCGCCTGGGCTGACGGGCTCGGAACGGCCGCCCGATCTGCTGATCGTCAACGACCCCTGGGGCCTGTCCATGATGCTGGCCCTGGTCCTCAAGGAAGTGCCGTTCCTGCTGCTGATGGCGCTCGCCGCCCTGCCGCAGTGCGAGCCCGGGCCGCGGGTCCTGCTGGCGCGCTCGCTGGGCTATCGGCCCGCGGTGGCCTGGGTGCTCACGGTGCTGCCCGCGCTCTACCCCTTGCTGCGACTGCCGGTGTATGCCGTGATTGCCTATGCCAGCGCGACGGTGGACGTGGCCATGATTCTCGGGCCGACCCTGCCCGCGACGCTCAGTGTGAGCGTGCTGCAATGGTTCTCCGATCCCGATCTGAACCTGCGTTTCCAGGCGGCGGCCGGCGCCGTCCTGCAACTGGGCGTCACTGCGCTGGCCATGCTGTTGTGGCGGCTGCTGGAGGCGCTGGCTGCCGTGGCGGGTCGGCACTGGCTGGCGGCGGGACAGCGCAGCCGGGGCGAGGCCGTGCTGCGCCACGCCGGCCGTCTTGGCGTGGTGTTCCTGCTGGCGCTTGCGCTGGGCAGTCTGCTGGCCCTGCTGTTGAACTCGGTGGCGGGCTTCTGGCGCTTTCCCGACGCATTGCCGGGCAACTGGACTCTGCAGACCTGGTCCCGAGCCCTGCCCGAAGTGCTCGCGCCGCTGGGCAATACCCTGCTGCTCGCGGGGGCCGCCACTCTCATCGCCGTGAGTCTGTGCCTGGCGGTGCTGGAGGCCGAGGGGCGACAGGGGCGGCGCCTGGCACCTGCGCTGTGGCTGCTCTACCTGCCCTTGCTGGTGCCGCAGATCGCGTTTCTCTTCGGTCTGATCGTGGCCACCGAATTCCTGCGCTGGACGCCGGATGCGCGCCTGGTGCTGTTTGTCCATCTGCTGTTCGTGCTGCCCTATGTCTTTCTGTCGCTGTCCGAAGCCTGGCGGCATCTGGACCCGCGCTGGACCCAGCTGGCCACGACGCTGGGCGCCTCGCCCTGGCGCCGTTTCTGGCGCATCCGCCTGCCCCTGCTGCTTGGCCCGTGTCTGAGTGCCGCCGCAGTTGGCCTGGCGGTCAGTG
Organism: Pseudomonadales bacterium; assembly: GCA_023256835.1. GTDB lineage: Bacteria > Pseudomonadota > Gammaproteobacteria > Pseudomonadales > Pseudohongiellaceae > UBA5078. Next base: position 42,957 of record JALREE010000292.1, read on the forward strand.
TCGGGCAATATCTCGCCACCCAGCTGCCCGGCGCGGGCAGGGTGCCGACGCTGACCACCGAAGCCGTCGCCCTGGCTGCCGGGGGCAATCGCGGCATCATAGCCGTCTGGGCCCTGTTGCAGGCGGCGGTGCCGATGCTGGGCTTCGCCATGGCCTTGCTGGTGCCGCGTCTGCTGTGGCGTCATCGACTTGGCATGAGGAGCACGCCTTGAACATTGCAAGCACCCTGCGCGTGACGCATCGCCTGCAGCTGGACGACGTGCGACTGTGCCTGCAGGGCAGGGAGTTGCTGCGCCTGAGCGCCGAGCTCACGGCCGGCGAGATTCTTTGCGTGATGGGGCCTTCCGGCTCGGGCAAGTCCAGTCTGTTGGCCTTGCTGGCGGGCTTTCTGGCGCCAGCCTTCGAGGCTTCGGGCCGCGTGCTGCTGGACGGTCGTGACGTGTTGCCGCTGCCCGCCGAGCAGCGCCGTATCGGCCTGCTGTTTCAGGACCCGCTGCTGTTTCCCCATCTGAGCGTGGGCGGCAATCTGCGTTTTGCCTTGCCAGCGGCCTGCTCTGACAAACAGACCCGTATCGAGACTGCACTGGCTTCCATCGGCCTCGCCGGCTTCGCCGAGCGCGACCCGGCCACGCTCTCCGGCGGGCAGAAGTCCCGAGTCGCCCTGCAGCGTCTGCTGCTGAGCGAACCGCATGCCGTGCTGCTCGACGAACCCTTCTCGCGCCTGGACACGGCACTTCGGCGCGAGGTTCGGGCGCTGGTGTTCCAGACCCTGCAGGCGGCGGGACTGCCCAGCGTGCTGGTGACCCACGACCCGGAAGATGCCGAGGCCGCCGGCGGTCGTGTGGTGCAGCTGTGAATTGCTGCAGCGTGGCCGCGCGTACTAACATGCGCCCCGATTGGTCGCAACGGCTGACTTTCTGCTCAAGGATCCATTCGCCATGAACCCCTCACTGCTGACAGAACTCGGTGCCGCGCTTGTCGCCGGCAATCTCACCGACAAGACCCTGCTGGCGCGCACCGGGGACACCCCGAATCTGCAGATCCTGCCCCAGGCCAATGTCATCAAGATCGGGGGGCAGAGCTTCATTGACCGCGGCCGCAGCGCTGTGTATCCGCTTATTCACGAAATCAAGCAAGCGCTGCCGGAGCATCAGATGATCATCGGCACCGGGGCCGGCACGCGGGCGCGCCACGCCTACAGCGTGGGCATCGAGCTGGGCATGCCCACTGGCGTGCTCAGTGTGCTGGGCACCTTCGTCAGTATGCAGAACGCCCGCATGCTGCACTACCTGCTGGCCGATGCCGGCATTCCCTTCATAGAGCCCGCCCAGTTTCCTCAGTTGCCGCTCTACCTGGCCGAGCGCCGCGCCGCCATCTTCTTCGGCATGCCTCCCTACACCTTCTGGCAACGCAATCCCGAGGTAGGCCGCATTCCGCCTCATCGCACCGACACCGGCGCTTACCTGATCAGCGAGACCTTCGGCGCCCGCAGCATGATCTATGTGAAGGACGAGGACGGGCTCTACACCGCCGATCCGAAGAAGGAGCGTCACGCCCGCTTCATTCCCAGCATCACCGTGGCCGAGCTCAAGGCCATGGACCTGCAGGACGTGGTGGTGGAACACAGCGTGCTCGACATGATGGCCAATGCGCGCAACCGACGTTCCATCCAGATCATCAACGGCCTTGTCGAAGGCAATCTGACCCGCGCCCTCAATGGAGAGGCGGTGGGCACCATCATCACCGCGGATTGAGGGCGCCCCATGACCCAGTACACGCCTGACGACAAGCGCCACCACATGCAGTCCCTGCTGGCCCGCGAGAGCCTGCTCGACAAGGACGTGATGGCCGGCACCGAGACCCCCGTGTTCCGCATGCTGCCTCAGGTGCATGTGGTGAAGATTGGCGGCAGTTCCCTCCTGGAGGCCGGCCGCGACGTGGTCATGCCCGTCGTCGACGCTCTGGGCGAAGTGCTCAAGTCGGAGAAACTCATTCTCGGCGTGGGGGCTGGCGCGCGCAGTCGCCACGTCTTCTCCATCGGGCTGGATCTCGGCCTGCCCACGGGCGTGCTGGCCCAGGTCAGCGTGGCCGATGCCCTCGGCAATGCCCACATTCTCGGCACGCTCCTGGCGCCCCATGGCGTCACGGCCATTCCACCGGAGATCTTCGGGCATCTGCTGCCCCTGTTCATGCACGCGGTGCCTGGCGTGATCTTCAACGGCGTGCCGCCGTACTCTCTCTGGGAGCACCCGCCGGCCGTGGGCAAGATTCCGCCGCATCGCACCGATGCCGGCTGCCTGATTCTGGCGGAGTGCTTCGGCTGCAAGTCCGTCACGCTGGTGAAAGATGTTGACGGCCTGCACACGGAAGATCCGAAACACAATCCTGCCGCACCCCTGATCGAGCGCATCAGCGTCAGTGCCCTGCGTGCGCTGGCCCTGCCGACACTGCCCTTCGACGAGGCACTGCTGGACGTGCTGGACACCGCGCGTTGTGTGCACTCGTTCCAGTTGATCAACGGTCGCCGGCCCGAGCTGATCGCCCGGGCCCTGCGCGGCGAACACGTGGGCACCATCGTCCACGCCGACGAAGACTGAGACGCCATGCCGTTGTCTGCGCTGCCGACAATTGACCCGGGCCTCGGACCCGTCCCACGATGAAGCGCCGTCGCCTGCTGCAGTGGCTGGCCGGACTCGGCCTGAGTGCCGGGGGCGCCTGGGTGTTGTGGCGGCCGCAGGAGCCGGAGCCCCTGCCGCTGACGCAGACGGCCGCCGGGGTGCAGTTCCCCACCATCGGTATCGCGCCCGGGCCGGTAGGGCAGAACCCCCTGCGCATTCCCGAGCTGCTGGAAGGTGAACTGCGCGATGGCGTGCGCCACTTTGCCCTGCAGACACAGCACGGCCTGACGCGCTTCTTCCCCGAATTCGAGACCGC